>PCWZ01000025.1:9980-21234 GCA_002796305.1 Deltaproteobacteria bacterium CG11_big_fil_rev_8_21_14_0_20_49_13 | reverse complement strand
CTCGTTCATCGGAGCCTCCTTTTTTATGTTTCAGGAGCCTCCTTATCATATCACTACAACCTAAAACCAGATGCGGTTCGCTGGGCGCTTACAATACAACGATGTCCCCACTTTCGTGTGGATGGCATCCCTCTCAAGGCTAGGTTATTACTTCGAGAGAACATTTTTGTTTGACTTAAGATGTTCTTTACGTACAATGCCACAAATTTAATTCGCCACACCAACCAAAGGAGGAATTACAAATGTCTGAATCAGCGATTGTATTACCGGCATTGGGCCATCTGGAATTTACGCTTCTGTGGAGTGTGCTCGGCTCGGCCGTCATCTCCATCCTCTATGGACTCTATCTTGTGAAGAGCGTTATCCGCTCCGACGCAGGTACGGCCAAGATGCAGGAGGTGGCGGCGCACATCGAAGAAGGCGCAATGGCTTACTTGAAGCGCCAGTTCAAGACGATGATATGGTTCGTTATCATCATCGCCGTCGGACTATATTTCCTTTACAAGCCGATGTACGAAGGGAACCTCCCTCTGGGAGTATCCATAGCCTTCATCATGGGCGTTATGGCCTCTTACGGTGCCGGTTTTGTAGGCATGTGGCTCGCTGTTAAAGGAAATGTGCGCACATCGGCCGCGGCCTTAAAAGGCTTCAAGCATGCGCTTGAACTCGCCTTCCGCGCAGGAACCGTCTCCGGCATGTTCACGGTAGGATTCGGTCTCATGGGCGCGACGATCATATTCCTCATCTTCCGCGAGAACGCCATGAAGGTACTGATCGGTTTCGGGTTCGGCGGATGTTTGGCGGCCCTCTTCATGCGCATCGGCGGCGGTATCTTTACCAAAGCGGCCGACGTTGGTGCGGACCTTGTAGGCAAGGTCGAAGCGGGCATTCCCGAAGACGATCCGAGGAACGCGGCAACAATAGCCGACAACGTCGGAGATAACGTCGGAGATTGCGCAGGCATGGCGGCGGATGTTTTCGAAAGCTACGAGGTCACGCTGGTCGCGGCCATCATTCTGGCGGCCGGCGCTTTAATGGACCCGCAGTTCCAGGCCATTTACGGCGAGAACTCATCAGCATTTGCACTTAAAATGATAATCTTCCCCCTGCTTGTAAGAGCGGTGGGCGTATTCTCCTCAATAATCGGAACATGGTGCGTTAAGGCAAAGGAAGGTTCAATGAAAGACCCGATGAGACCTATCACGATAGGCTACTGGGTTGCGGCCTTAACATCTGTAGTCGGTTTTGCGGTGGTTAACTACTTCTACGTTATCGATCCTCTAACAGGAACGCCCGACTGGCGTTTCACATATGCGACAACGGTCGGCATCATCCTTGCCCTCGTAACGCTCTGGATCACGAACGTATTCACACATCCCGATAAGGCGTCGGCCACGGAGACCGCTTATGCCTCAAAGACCGGCGCGGCAACGCTTCTTCTTGCCGGCATGGGAATTGGCATGGAATCAACCGTCTGGGCGATACTAGCGATCGGCGGCACCATTGTAAGCTCGGTTCTCATATTCCACGGAAACGTGGCAATGGCCGCTTACGGCGTTGCGCTTTCAGGCTTGGGGCTCTTAACGACGACTGGCTTCATTCTTGCGATGGATACATACGGACCCATCACCGATAACGCCCACGGCATCTTTGAGATGAGCGGTATCACGGAAGAAAAGGCCGGCGCGGCTGGCAGAAACCTTGCATGGCTCGATGCCATCGGCAACACAACAAAAGCCCTCACAAAGGGTCTTGCCATAGCCACTGCGGTCATCGCGGCGATCTCCCTCTTCCGTTCTTTCATAGACGAATCGGGATTGTCAGCGGTTGGAATTCAGGTAAATATGCCGCTCGTCTTCGTAGGTCTTCTCGTCGGCGGCGCGGTACCTTTCCTCTTCTCAAGCTTTGCCATTAAAGCGGTCGGACGCGCGGCGTTCCTGGTGGTTGAAGAGGTTCGTAAGCAGTTCCGCGAAAAGCCTGGCATTATGAAGGGAACCGACCTGCCCGATTACGGCAAGTGCGTTTCTATCGTCACCGCGGCGGCTCAGAAAGAGTTGCTGGGCCCCGGAATTTTGGCGGTTGCAACACCTATACTTGTAGGATTCACTCTTGGCGCGGGAGCCCTTGGCGGATATTTGGTAGGTGCGATACTCACGGGCCAGTTATTGGCGGTCTTTATGGCCAACACCGGCGGTGTCTGGGATAACGCAAAGAAAAAGATAGAAGACGGCTACCTTGGCGGCAAAAAGACAGAATGCCACAAGGCCGCTGTAATAGGAGACACCGTAGGCGATCCGTTCAAAGATACAGCAGGCCCGGCCATCAACCCGCTCATTAAGGTGATGAACTTGGTCGGTATCCTAATAGCGCCCTTCGTCATTCGCGACATCTCAATACAGGCGCGCATCATAATCGCGGCCGTATGCCTTGGACTCTTGGCGATAGCGGTGATCTTCAGCAAAAGAGGCGGACTTGCAACAAGCCCCTCGACAAGCTCGGGACAAGGGAGCAAAATATGAAAAAAGCAACATCGATAGCACTGTGTCTGTTCGCGGCGGTCTTGGTATCATGTTCCGGCGGAAGTAGCGGTGACAGCGCTCCCAGCGGAGTTCAAACGAACATATCTGCCAGCGGATTAGTCGGTAAGTGGATTTTCTCAGGTTCGGAAGATGACGGGAACGTCTCCTTCAGCATGCTTATGAACTTTGAGGCCAACGCCAACATGGACGTCTACATGCTTTCAGGCGCCACCACGAACGAATATTATGCTAAATGTTCGACAACGTTCTCTGTATCCGGCAACAAACTTACCATAAACGCGTCCGATTGCGGCGGTGGTGGACCAAAGATCGAACAGACCGAAAGCGACTTTGTGGTGAACAATAACGAATTTACCTTTACCGACAGTAACGGCGGTAACATCACATTCACTAAGTGGACCGGCGAGCTTTCATCGCTTACGCAGATCAAGAGTCAATCGACACCCGATATGGGAGACTCGACGAACAGAATGGCGCCTCAGATAAGCATCAACGCCTACCCTGTTCCGTCATCTTTCCTATTCTTTAAGACCAGGTAGGGGGGTTATTTTAGGCAGATAGCTGAAACGCCCGGGGTTTTTATAGACCTCGGGCGTTTTTTTATGCAGGGACTTTTAGGCCGACAAGTGGGGAGGATTGACCCCGAAAACACCAGTTAACAGTGAACGGTTAACTGTGAACAGGCAAACAGCTTCAAACTTAACATGTTGTTTTTATTATATTTTTACCATTCACTACTTGCTATTAACTGTTAACTAAAGTTGGCAAGGGTCTTGCAATAATCTCCCGTGGAGGCGAAAGGGAGGCAAAATTATGGCACTAGATTTTCCGGCATTAAAGACTCTCGGCATAAGAGTCGAGACATGCGACAACGCAAGGGGCTCCTGCGAAGTAACAGGTCCTACGGGGGTCAAAAACACCGTCCCTAAAAATAGTCTCAGACTGGCCGAAACTGCTTTGAGAGGCATAATCGGTGCAGCCGACAACGTGAAAAGATCAGCCGCGCTTTTCGGTAGCGCTAAAGACAAACTCTTGGAAAGAGCAACAGGTTTCGGAAACTGGGTAGTAAAAAGTCTTATTCCAACTGTGGGAATTGCAGTTGCCGCAGATTCAGTGGGTAGGCTCTGCAAGCCATCGGTAGATGCATGCATTTCCGATAATAAGGGGGTTGAATAATATGAAAAAATTCTCAAAAGAAGAGCTTATAAAAATATTTGAAGTGCTCATAGAGAGCGAATGTCCTCTTCATACGCGTCCAGAGTTCAGAAAGCACTATGACCGCGACGGCCAGCTTGTGATAAACCAGCTCACCCGCAAGGCCACGGGAAATGTGGCTTACAGGTCGGTAGATTTCGACGTCAAGAGCGTCAGTGATGCCGAGTTCTGGAACAAGATAGAAGGTTCGAAACATTTGGATCTCTTAGAGGATAACGCAGCGGCGGCTATTCTTGGAATGGCGGAAAAGTTCGGTATCTTGAACTAAAGTGGCGTTTTTTAACATTTTTGGGGAAAAATTATTATGGCGATCCATAATTCACACAAACCGATAGGTTCTCAGAACATCGCAAAGCAGGTAGGCGGAACTTACGGCGAGAGAAAGAACATAACGAACCAAAGTTCGACGTCTTCGGATCCGCAGATCCAGCGCTCCAAGGACTTTTTCGGCACAAAAGCGAACGAAGCAAGACCTGTTGAGCGCTTTGCGTCCAACGCAAGGTTCGAACAGAAGAAGGCGACGGCAAGAAATGTGGTAAATGCCCTTGAAAACGGCAGAAAGGTCCGCCCTGCCATCCCCGATCAGGCGTTCCTAAATTTCCTTGAAAAGGTCATCTCAGGCCCCTGCGAGAACAGACCCCCCGCGCATGCAAAAAACCCTATAAGATCAAGTATTAAAACCGCCAGGGCATAGCTTAAAAGAATCCTTCAAAAAATCCCAAAATTTTACACTTGATAAGGCCATTTCCATGTGTTAGCAAGCCCCCCACTGAAATCGTAGGTAATGAGGTAATAATATGAAAGAAAAGATTCACCCGAAATACTCCGACATCCAGATAACCTGTGCATGCGGAAACATTATCAAGACCAGCTCAACCATGGGTAAGGATCTCTCGGTAGAAATATGCTCTTCTTGCCACCCGTTCTTCACCGGCAAACAGAAGATCATCGATTCCGCCGGAAAGGTCGATAAGTACAACAAACGTTTCGCGGCAGGGGTTGCGTCAAAGGCAAAGAAGGCTGAAAAAGCTGAAAAGACCGAAAAACATTAGTCAATTTTTCAAGGCTCTTAAACGGCATTAAATATGTCCCCCTCTGATGTCTTTAGTGCTCATAAGGAGCCGTTAGAACCCACTTGGGAGTAATCTCAAGTGGGTTTTATTTTGACCATTCTTCGAAGAACAATGGTCATCCCAGCAAAAGCGGGGATCTAGCGTATAAAAATGGGATTCCCGCTTTCGCTCCCCTCGCTGAAGCTCTGGAGAAGCGGGCGGGAATGACAGGGGTAACGTTCGCTTATGTTCAAAAAACTAGAATCAGTCGAGAAGAAATATGACGAGTTGACCGAGATCCTTTCACAACAGGAGGTCGTGGCGAACCGGCCCCTTTATCAAAAGACCGCCAGAGAGCACTCATCACTTGCGGAACTTGTGACCGTCTATCGCTACTACAAAAAGATCGTAAAAGAGTTCGAAGAGAACAAACATATACTTGATAACGAAAAGGACGCGGAACTTAAGAAGATGGCTAAGGAAGAAATGACCCGTCTTGAAGATGAAGTAACAAAGACCGAACAGCAGTTAAAGGTACTCCTGCTTCCCAAAGACCCGAACGACGACAAGAGCGTGATTCTTGAAATCAGGGCCGGCACCGGCGGAGAAGAAGCGGCGCTTTTTGCATCCGATCTTTATAGGATGTATTCCCGTTACGCCGAGACCAAGCGCTGGAAGGTGGAGATAATGGATTCTAACCCGACCGGCATCGGCGGCTTCAAGGAAATAATAGCGACCATAAGCGGCAACAAGGTCTACAGCGACCTTAAGTACGAAAGCGGCGTGCATAGGGTCCAGCGCGTTCCAAAGACCGAGGCGAGCGGGCGAATTCACACATCCGCCGTGACCGTTGCGGTAATGCCGGAGGCGGATGATGTGGACGTAATTATAAACGAGAAGGATATAGAGGTCGACGTCTTCCGTGCAAGCGGCCCCGGGGGACAGGGCGTCAACACGACCGATTCGGCCGTCAGGATAACCCACAAACCTTCCGGAATGGTGGTCGTGTGCCGAGAGGAGCGTTCGCAGTTAAAGAACAAGGCAACGGCGCTCAAGCTCCTGCGCTCGCGTCTTTTAGAGCAAAAGATAGAGGAACAGGATGCGCAAGAAAGGGCGACGCGCAAGTCTTACATTGGCACCGGCGACAGAAGCGAAAAGATAAGAACCTACAATTTCCCTCAGAACCGCATTACTGACCACAGGATAGGTCTCACTATACACCAGCTTGACCAGGTCCTTGAGGGTAAACTGGAAGAATTCGTGACATCGCTACGCACACATTATCAGGCAGAAACGATGAAAGGCAGTTGACCAAGTTGTAAAACAATCTAACTTGGTCAACTCAGCAAACTCAATGTGGACCATCCTTAAACTAATAGAATGGACGACCGACTATTTCAAAAAACACGAGATACCCAACCCTCGTCTTGACGCAGAACTTTTACTCTCCCACACGCTCGATAAAAAGCGAATAGATCTTTATCTTTCGTTCGACAAGACGGTCTCCGAAAAGGACCTTGCCACGTTCAAGGAATATATCCGGCGTCGCGTTAAACGTGAACCTCTGCAATATATAACCGGCGTTCAGGATTTCTACGGGGTCCCTATAAAAGTAACGCCCGACGTCCTTATTCCACGTCCCGAAACCGAACTAATGGTCGAACAAACACTAAAATTGGTCACGGGTCACGAGTCACGAATCACAATCTGCGATCTTTGCACCGGAAGCGGATGTATAATCGCGGCGCTCGCCTCTGAACTGCCAAATGCGCAACTTACCGGTACCGACATATCAGAAAAGGCGCTTGAGGTCGCGAAGTTCAACACGAAAAATTGGAAGGAACGCATCACTCTTATGAATGGTGATCTGTTTGCTCCCCTCCTTTGTAAGCATGCCCAGAGCTCTCTCGAGGGGGAGGTAGAGAGGTCCCTACCCCACCCTAACCCTCCCCTTACAAAGGGGAGGAAATGGTTCGACCTCATCGTTTCCAACCCTCCCTACGTCCCCGAAGACGAATTTAGCGGTCTCCAGCCGGAGGTGAGGGATTTTGAACCTAGATCAGCGCTTACCGCGACCGATAACGGTCTTGAAATAATAAAAAGGATAATAAATGATGCGTCGACACACCTTGTAAAAGGCGGCACGCTTATCATGGAGATAGGCGATAAACAGGCCGAAGAAGTAAGGTCTCTCATTGCAAATAATGGATCGTATGATAAGGTGGAGATGCTTAAAGATTACGGAGGAATTGAAAGGGTAATATGGACGAGCTTGTTATAATCGGCGGTAGGCCCTTGAAGGGCGAAGTGAAGATAGGAGGCGCCAAGAACGCGGCGCTTCCGGTAATGGCCGCGGCCACTCTTTCTTCAGGCAAATGCATACTGCACAATATCCCTCATGTTGCCGATATACGTACCATGGCAAGGCTCCTAGATCACATTGGCATAGCGACCGAACAATGCAACTCCGGCACTTACGCGCTTACGCACTTACGCACTTATAACCCCGAGGCCCTCTACGATATCGTCAAGACCATGCGCGCGTCATCCCTTGTATTGGGACCAATGCTTGCAAGGTTCGGAAAGGCGCGCGTATCACTCCCCGGGGGATGCGCGATAGGCGCCAGGCCCTTAAACCTTCATCTAAAGGCGCTCGAAGCAATGGGGGCCGAAATAACGCTCGATGAAGGATATATAAACGCCTCGGCAAAGAGGCTTAATGGCGCAAAGATACATTTTGACAATGTGACCGTTACGGGAACGGAGAACATAATGATGGCGGCAACGCTTGCCGAAGGGACCACCGTTATTGAGAACGCCGCACGCGAACCCGAAGTCACGGATGTAGCCGACTTCCTCATTAAGATGGGTGCAAAGATAGACGGTGCGGGTACCGACAAGATAGTCATTGAGGGAGTGAAAGAACTGGGATCTGCCGAACACACGATAATCGCCGACAGGATAGAGGCCGGAACGTTCGCATGTGCCGCGGCGATAACCGGAGGAGAGATAGCGATCGAAGGGTGTCCGCAAGAGTTCATTGAGGCCCTCCTTCTCAAATTGCAGGAGACGGGTTGCACGTTAAGAACAGAGGGCGCCTCTTGCTTCACCGTTCGCGCACCACAGAAATTAACCACGACCGACGTAACGACATCACCCTACCCCGGATTTGCAACGGATCTACAGGCGCAGATGATGGCCTGCATGGCGGTTGCCGAGGGGACCTCCATAATCAACGAAACGATATTCGAGAACAGGTTCATGCACGTGCAGGAGCTTTTAAGGCTCGGCGCAGATATCAAGATAGAAGGTCACACCGCGACAATCAAGGGCGTTGAAAAGCTTGCCGGCGCACCCGTTATGGCGACAGATCTTCGCGCATCCGCCTCTTTAGTGCTTGCGGCCCTTGCCGCAGAAGGCAAAACGACCATCCAGCGCATATATCATCTGGACCGCGGCTATGAAGGCATCGAAAAGAAGCTCATCTCCCTGGGTGCCTCCATAGAGCGTATCGGTTAACGCAATTCGGGGACACACACTTTTGTTCCTGAAAAAGTGTGTGTCCCCCGAAAAGTAGCTTCCATGGGACGCGTAAATATGGTATAAGACACTTCATGCTAATTATACCCGTTATGTATATCAGGGGCGGGCTGGTGCTCACCCCATCGGCTACCGGCGGCACCTCCCCCACTAAAAGCGACCCCTTTGAGCTTGCACACGACTGGTTCAAGGCTAGCGCCGAACTTATCCACGTTGTCGACCTTGATGCCCCTCCGGCGGGGCCATCTCCCAACATTTCGGTCCTTCATAAGATAAAGACCGGCCTGAAACTCGAGTTCGAGATCGAAGGAAATATAAGGGCTTCCGATACCGTCGAAAGATATATAGCCGCCGGCGCTTCAAGGGTGGTAATTGGCACTTCCGCATATCAAAAACCGGCGTTCCTCACCGAACTATGCAAGAAGTTCCCTAAAAAGATCACCACCGTTATAGACGTAAGACGCGGCAAGGTAATTATCAAGGGCTGGGCCGTTGCATCCAACAAAAGCGACCTTGATTATGTAAAACAGTTCAAAGAGGCAGGTGTCGACACCATATTCTATTCCAACTGCGAAGAGGAGGGATATCTCAAAGTGACCGACATCTCCAATATTCGTGAGTTCTTAAGAAAATCGATGATCAAGGTATTTCATACTCTGGACGCTTCGTCCGCACACGACATAGAGAACATCATGGCGCTGGAATCCTACGGCTTACAAGGCACCCTCTTAAGCCGCTCTTTATATGAGGGGAGGATAGACCTTGAGAGCGCCATTACGCTTGTAAAAGAGAGAAGTCCCGGAAGCGGCGACGAACCCACATATACAGAAAGTGCGTAAGTGTCTAAGCATGTCCCGAGCTTGGTCGAGGGGTGCGCAAGTCAAGAAATAAAAATATGAATAAAGATGATTGCATATTCTGCAAGATAATTAATGGCCAGATCCCTTCTACATTCATTTATGAGGACGATAAGTTGATCGCATTCAAGGACATAAACCCGGCCGCACCTACACATATACTTTTCGTTCCAAAGAAACATTACGCAACGCTCAACGATATTGCCGAAGGCGATACCATAATGAGCGATCTCGTCGCGGCCGTTCAAAAGACCGCAAAAAAGCTGGGGCTTCATGACAGAGGGTACAGGGTCGTAACCAACGTAAACCGCGAAGGCGGGCAGGTGGTGTTTCACCTTCATGTCCATATGCTCGGCGGCAGGTCGCTTGACGACAAGATGGGCTAAAATGAACGAAATAATCTCAACGAATCCGGCAACATTAAAAGAGTTAGGAAAGGTCACGGGGACTCCGGAGCAAAAGGTAAAAGAACACGTTTCCAACGCCAAGGCCTCACACCCTTCATGGGCGCGCCTCTCATTCGAAAAACGCGCGAAATATCTGCTCAAGGCACGCAAATATCTGCTGGACAATATCGACGATATCGCCCTCACAATAACACGCGAGAACGGTAAACCTATCGCCGAATCCATTTCGGCCGAGATACTTCCCGCCGCCGACCTATTTTACTGGGCGGCCATAAATGCAGAAAAGATACTTTCATCGAAGAGGATATGTATTGGCATATTTAACCTGATGCTACGGCGTTCTATCATTTCGCACCAACCTTTGGGCGTTGTGGGCGTCATATCGCCATGGAACTATCCTTTCTCCATACCTGCAGGCATAGCCGCCATGGCCCTCATGGCCGGCAACTGCGTTATTTTAAAACCGTCATCGGTAACTCCTCTTGTCGGAAATAAGATAAATGAGATGTTCGCCGCCGCAGGTTTTCCTGAATCGGTTTTCACCCATATCCCAGGCGGTTCGGAAACAGGCGAAGCGCTTCTTAATTCAAGGATAGACAAGATAATCTTTACAGGTTCCGTAGAGATCGGAAAACACATTGCAGCGGTCTGTTCAAGGAACATGGTCCCGTGCTCGCTCGAACTCGGCGGCAAAGACGCGGCCATCATCAGGGCCGACGCCGACATAGAGCATGCTTCAAGCGCCGTCGTCTGGGGAACCTATACCAATGCCGGTCAGTGCTGCGCATCAATAGAACGCGCCTATATCCATGAATCCATCGCCGAAAAGTTCATAGCTGAGGTCGTTAAAAAAACCGGGAAGCTCCGCATGGGCAACGGAGAAGACACAAATACCGATATTGGCCCCATGACAACGCTCTCACAGCTTCAAATTGCCGAGGCCCACGTTGAAGATGCTCGCCGCAGGGGCGCAAACATCCTATGTGGCGGAAATAAAAGAGGGCCGGGCTATTTCTTTGAACCTACGGTGATAACAGGGGTCGACCACACGTTCGCATGTGTGAATGAGGAGAGTTTCGGACCGTTACTCCCCATCATGACGTTCAAAGATGACCGGCAGGCCATACAGCTTGCCAACTACAGCGAATACGGACTTAACGCCTACATATTCACAAAAGGAATAAAGGCAGGGAGACAGATGGCGGAACAGCTTCGTGCAGGGACCGTTATCATAAACGATGCCGTCTATACCCATGCGATACCGCAAACTCCGTGGGGAGGGGTTAAACATTCGGGTTTCGGCAGGACCCACAGCGCATGGGGATTTTACGAGCTTACGAACCTCCACCATATCCATATAAATCCCATAACGTTCGTCAAAGATTTCTGGTGGTATCCCTACGACATAAAACTTGTCAATACACTTAAAAGCCTTTCAAAAACTCTTACCGGCGGCATTTTCGATAAAATAAGATCGCTACCTCAACTGTTAAAAACCCTTTCCTTCAACAAAAGCTAGATAGACCGAACCCGTTCACGTTATCGTTCAACCGGAGCTGAAAAAGCTTCAGAAAGATCGCACTTCACTGCTGTCCCAACGTTAGCTGAATAAATTCACAAAAGAGTCGAATTTTTTTCTTCTT
>PCWZ01000025.1:0-9959 GCA_002796305.1 Deltaproteobacteria bacterium CG11_big_fil_rev_8_21_14_0_20_49_13 | reverse complement strand
TTAGTAATACCTTTGTTAAAAACTATAAGTATTTCTAACTTCTTATTCGCACTGGCATACGAATAAGAAGTTGAAATACTATAGAGATCCGAGAAGAGGAGATGAGATGAGCCTCTCGATACATTACGCGATAACCTGCAAGGATTGATCCGTTTAAATATGCGTTGATTCATTCAGATAAGGCATTGTGAAATTGAAGGTGGTTCCTTTGCCGTGCTCGCTCTCGGCCCAAACTCGGCCGCCGTGAAGCTCCACGAACTCTTTGGCAAGGGCAAGACCTAAGCCTGTCCCTTCGTAACTGCGAGTGGCGCTTGAATCGACCTGTGAAAATACGTCGAAGATAGTTTCCAAATGTTCCGGTTTTATCCCTATTCCGTTGTCCGAAATGACTATGTGGTAATCGTTCTCTTTGAACTCGGCGCTAATAGAAATGTTCCCGCCGTCGGGGGTGAACTTTATGGCGTTCGAAAGAAGATTAAGGACTATCTGCTGAACGCGTTTTTCGTCGGCAACGATGGGCGGCATATCTTTGCCCACATTAAAGATCAAATTGTGACGTTTTCGCTGAATGAGCGACGCTATCGTGTGCCCCACCCTTTCAAGAAGTTCTTTGAGGTCAAAGCGAGAAAGGTTGAGCTTCATCTTGCCCGACTCCACCTTTGCAAGGTCTAAAAGGTTATTTATCATGTCGAGAAGGTTGGAACCGTTGTTAAGGACCTCCCTCACGGAATCTTTCTGCTCCTCGTTTAGCTCGCCCATGACCCCTTCGAGCAGAAGCTCCGAGAACCCGATGATGGCGGTGAGAGGAGTGCGAAGCTCGTGGCTCATGGTGGCCAAAAACTCCGACTTCACCCGATTGGCCTCGATGAGCGCAACGTTCTTCTTGCGGAGCTCGGCTATGAGCTGGGCCGTTTGAATGGCCATGGCGGCCTGGTTGGCAAAAGATTCCAGCGTCTGCACCATTCTTTCGCCGATAAAATAAAGAGTTGTAAAACCGAAGAGAGCGCCTATCACATTCCCATCGGCCACAAGCGGAATGGCCACCACCTTTTTAATCCCAAGTTCTCTTTGAAGCCCGTCCAGACGTTCTTTTGGAATAGCCGGCATTATGCCGACCACAAGCTCAGATATCTCCCGCCTGAATATTATCTGGTTCTGCCGGAGGGAGCGAAACGCCGTATTATCCATTGAATCGAGCGGGAGCGAAACATTATCGAACGAGATGCCCAGCGCATCTTCCGCTCTTTTGACCATCGGATTATCCTTTGGAGGATAGCATTTAAGGGTCTTTGTATCTTTGTCGATGAGTATTAGAAGCGTGAGCCCAAAATCGAGACCCTGCATAACGCCCTGAAGAACCTCTTTGATGACCAGTTCGAGCGAGACCATTGAGCGGATAGCGTTACTCATCTGGTGGAGCGCGGTGAGTTCCTTGTTGCGGGCCTCGAGCATTCTTTCGCGAAGCTGGGTGAAGTAGTTAGCAATTTTAGTGGTGTAGATCGCGAGCGTCAGAAAGAGCGCGAGCATCAGCGTATGAAAATATGGCGACCTGACCGCGGGAGAGACCATGCCATCCATGGCAACGAGCAGAGGCGGAATGTAATCCTGATAGCAAAGGATGCTGAATGCGGAGTAGATGATAATCGATATCACGGCAACGGTTATCGCCACGATGTGGTTGTAAAGCATGCCGGCAACGACCGCATAGAATATATAGACCGTGAAATATGTGCTTTCGGGGCCGCCCGTGAGATATATTATGGAAGTTATTGCAACGGTGTCGGCCACGACCTCCAAAAAGAGCGAAGGGACGACAAAACGTTCGCGGTAGATGTTATAGTAGCAAAAGGTGGTGACAAAAAAACAGGAGCTTATGATTATTGCCACGTGGCGGGTCTCTTCCATCCAGTCCTTCATGAAAAGGACGTAGAGGAACCAAAAGAGTATAAAGGTGGTCAGGCGAAGCTTTGCCGTAAAAATGTGCCGACCGCGATATTCCGGGAGCGTGATCTCTTTTAATGACTTAATGGGCATGAATAAGCCAGCAAGGCAAGCAAAGCAGGCAAGGCAAGCAAGGTTTTACTTTGCTGGCATTGCTGGCCTTTAACTTTGCTGGCGGCTCGATTTAACCCTTTGATATCATAAATAGACGTTAAGTGTCAATTATAACCCCTTGACTACTTTAAAGTTTATGGCTATAAGCGCCGTTCTACTAATGAAGAGGCGTAACTTGTAACCTGTAACTTGTAACTTGTTTTTAACAAGTAACCATTTACGGGTCCCGATTTACGATTTTTAATGGCAAGAATTACAGTTGAAGATTGTCTGGCAAGGGTCGAGAACAGGTTCGCGCTTGTATATGCGACCTCAAAAAGGACAAAGGCGCTTATGAACGGGGCCGCCCCGCTCTATAAGTGCAACAACAAGGATATCGTTACCGCGCTCCGAGAGATAGCGGCCGGAAGGGTCAGGGTCGTGAAGGAAGAAAAGGCCCCGAGAGTGAAGAAGCACTAAGCTTCGTCCGCCAGAAACCCCAGACGGATGATTTTTTGTTGCACAAGAGATCGCCGGAGTGACGGAATGGCAGACGTAGCAGACTCAAAATCTGCCAAGGGTCACCCCTTGTGTGGGTTCGACTCCCACCTCCGGCACAACGTTCCCGCGAGCGAACGTCTGGTTCATCCAGCGTGAGCGAGAGGGGCTTGGGGGGGAACGGCGAATCTTAGAGCCGGTCGTTCCCCCCATCATAATGCCGACGTAGCTCAGTGGTAGAGCAGCGCATTCGTAATGCGCGGGTCGGAGGTTCAACCCCTCTCGTCGGCTCACGTCCTTTAAAAATTGTCCGCGCAAATAATCTTATAATGTGAGCGAGCGTCTGGTTCATCCAGCGCGAGCGAAAGGGGTTTGGGGGGAAACGGCGAGTCTGACGAAGCCGGTCGTTCCCCCCATTTTAATAAACCAGCGCATTCGTAATGCGCGGGTCGGAGGTTCAACCCCTCTCGTCGGCTCATTTAAGCGGGGCCCTGCAAAACGATGACTGATGCTATTCGCACCATCTAAATTTCGGCATCGTTTTGCAATGGCCCCGTACCCCGCGCACCAAAATGGCAAAACCATATTTGGCGCTTTATTTTGCCAGCCTCGGTTTTTTAGTGAAAAAACTATTAAATTTCTGTGGCTTTTTCGTACAGGGATGGAAGTTTATTGTTGCGAAATCTAAATTTTGTTCCGTGGTTGTGTCCAGTACGAGCGTCAAAATCGATCAAAATGTCTCCCGACTCAATTGTTCTAATGAATTTTTCTTTTGAAAATCCGGATAACATCATTATCTTTTGATATTCAAAAAGCTCTCGTCCTTCATACTTTTGAACCGCAGCCTCTATAAAAAAACAGTTATGCAATTTAGTTCCAGCTTTATGAAAAAGGTCATCAAAACCCCAATATGGTTGAGGACTCAACTCGCCCAAACCAACTCTGGATTTAACCTTGCTAAGCCACTTGGAGTGTCTAGGATCAACGCTTTTGTAAGCAAAAGATATTAAAACTTTCTTATTTGTTCTATCGACAACAACAGTAAAACCACGATCGCTACGTTTAAGACAAGATATCGTTTGCCTAAAACTCTGTTCATTTTTAGGATACTTTCTGCCCGCCTCCTTGTGTGGCCATCCATATCTCGGAAGCAGTATAACTGGGACAAATTTCAAAGCTGTGGAAGACGGCTCCACATGAAACAGTGTTACTAAAGATTGTGTATTTATTCTTTGGCATTTAAGCTCCCATTCGGAAGCATTGGGAAGCGGTAAATTGTTCTCCTCAATGCCAAGCAAGTCCTCCATGGTATTTCCAACACCACCACAATTCCCGTGCCTTGTATTCTCTACCCAGCCCATTTTTTTAATGTCCCGTAAACGCCGTATGAGCTGATCTTTTGTATAAACCTTATTCATAGAGATTACGCGATTAAATTCATCTGCTTCAATTCGGGACCTCTCGTCCTAGCCCTGTAGTTCATGATATTTTGAGTGCTATTCTTCATATGACTTACGATTCTTTCTTGCGCCAACTTACAGTATCCGGGTGATACATCAATGCCAGCATAGTGACGATTGAAGTTAATTGCTGCTATGGCAGTGGTTCCAGATCCCATGAATGGATCAAGAATTATTTTTGCCTTAGTTGAAGAAATAACTCGCTCAATAAGTGTTACAGGGAAAGGTGCGGGGTGAATTGTGTTTATCCCTTGAGTAAATTCCCATACATCTCCAAAAGAATTCGATTTTGGTGCTAATCTAAATTTGGATTTAGCTATAAGATAAATTACTTCGTAGGTTGGTAAAAAATATCCGGGATTAAAATTAATCCCCCCTTTTCTTCTCCATATAATTATTTGACGCACGGGAAAACCTTGAATTATATCATGCCTGTCCTGGAGCAATCCAGCCTGAACCCGCCACTTATGATTATAAAAAATCGCACCATCATCTTTAACAAGCCTCATCATTTCCGAAAGACAACTTCTCTGCCATGCTACATATTCTTCGTGCGGCATGCAGTCATCATGATGTGAATAACCGTTTATAAGTGCAGCGTTCTGCCATTTTCCCCCTCGCCCATCCTTCATGCCATTTCCGGTAGAATTTTTAAGATTATATGGCGGCGAAGTGACTACTAAATCAATGCTTTTATCCGGCATTTTGCCCATCACTTCAATACAGTCACCGCATATTATTTTATCAGTGTAATCATCACGTGTTAACAAACTGCCCGAAGATGGAGATTTGGTTTTTACCTTTTGTGGAATGGACCGCCGTTTTTGCATCTATCTGCTCCCAACTGTTCTATAAAGAACAGCCCCATGATTGCAAATCACAAATTAAATTACAAGGTCAATCTGGTCGCACCCTTTAACTCTTCGCCAGTTCTACTATTCTTCTTGGATGAAGGGGATTTGCCTCGGCCTCGCCGCGACAGGCGAACCAGCATTTGGTGCAGTCTATCTGAGGGATGTTCGTCTTTGTATATTCGGAGTAGTGACAGTAGCGGGGCAGTTCCGAACATGGCTGTAAAAATCCGTCGGGGGTCACCTGAACCCATCTTTTTCCGGCCTTGCAGTCGGGAATGCCGCCGTTCATGACGAACTCGGGGATCTTATCCAGATAATAATCGGAGTTCTTAATATTCTTGTTCTTCCGTTTGAGCCTTTTCAGTTCTTTGACTATGGATGATACCTTTAAATATGTATCTTCCGTTATCTTGTGATCGTGGTTGTCGTTCTTTAAATGACAGTAGGTGCTGAACGCTATTCCCACGCCCCACTTTGCCGCGGCCTCGGCCAGGGGAATTATCTGGTCGAGGTTCGTATCCATTATCACCGTGTTGAAGGCAACGTTGTATCCTTTGACCGCAAGATCGGGGACCACTTTCGAAATTCTTTCGTAGAGCCCCGGCACCCCGCGCATCTCATCGTGGGTCTCACCCAAAAAATCGAGCGAAACCGAGAGCTGGTTGAGCCCCGCGTCGAAGAGCTCCGTCGCGCGCTTTTCGGTAAGAAGCGTGCCGTTCGTGACTATCGCCACATAGTGGGCATAGGGCCTCATCTTTCTCACTATCTCGTGCAGGTTCCTGCGAATGAGCGGTTCTCCGCCGGAAAGCGACAGTACGACCGGCCTGAACTGCTTCACTATATCGGTATAATCCTCCAGCTCGGGCGGGCCCTTCTCTTCCCAGTACTTGCAGAAATTGCATCTGGCGTTGCAGCGTTTTGTGACCTCGACATTCAGCCAGTTGGGACGGTGACGGATAAGACAGCGTAAATAATAAAGAATTCCTCTCCACGCAGGGGGCTTTTTGTATTTTTTCATTGCCTTTGGGGGGTAACATAACCTAATCTCCCGCGTCAATTATGAAATCACGTTTTGTTGTATACATCCCAACCGATACACGCGAGGCAACGGCGGTAAGCTTTGCGAAAGTTGCGGGCATTCCCCTCTTTTTGCGGCCCATCCTGGCCCTCAATCAGAAGGGTGAAAAGGCGTTTACGGTCATAGCGCCTTTGAGCCATCGCAGACATCTGCTAAAGCTGTGGGGAAAAACGGTAAAGAACAGAGACATTCATCTTAACCTGATCCTTACAAAGGATTCCCACAGGATCTCAGCGGAAGAGATAAAGGAAATCGAAGGATACTGCGAGCAGTCGACATATCTTATCAACGCCAACTATCTTTCCCCCGATATGCCGAAGATGCTCCTCTCTCACTCTAACGCAAAGATTGGGCTTAACGAGGTGAAGATGTTAAAACCCGCCACCATGCGCGGCGCGGTGCTTGGGTTCTCTTTGCAGAGTTTAGATGAAGCGGCCGTAAAGGCCGGCGGGTATCCTCTCACCATGCAGGAGTTCATCGATGAGATGATAGCCGGAAATAATCAGCACTTCATAAGCGAAGGCGGAGAATCGATAGTGGTGCAGCGCTTCGCAGATATAAAGATGGCCGAGAACATCCTCACGGAACATATCAGGGTAAACACGCAGACGTTCGTTGCGCGGGAGATAAACAAGAGGATATCGCTCCCCATAAGCCTCATGCTTTCAAGGATGCGCGTAGCGCCGAACTCGATAACTATCATAAACATATTCATAGGCTTAAGCGCGGGCATAGGAGCCGCCGGCCTCACCTATAAAGGCGTTCTTATAGGAGCCGTACTTTTCCAGATAGCCTCGATAGTGGACGGTTGCGACGGGGAGGTCGCAAAGCTGACGTTTCGGACATCCAAGTTCGGTCAATACATAGACTCCCTTTCCGACAATCTTTCGCTGGCGGCCTTCCTAACAGGCATGATGATACATCAGTACCGCGTGACCGGTTCTTATGTCTCCTTCGTCTTCGGCGGCCTGCTCATCGTCGGCGCCCTTTTGATCATTCTTTTAATGATAGATTATCTGAAGAAAAGGACCGATTCGGCCAGCTTTGTGACGTACGACAAGGAGTTCCTGCAGAAGCTTTCACCGCGTAACACCCCCAGGTTCGTGCTTTGCCTCATCAAATATTTCAAGATATTCTTCAAGAAGGACTTCTTTTCCCTCACGTTCCTTATCACCGCCGTTTTCGGCATACTTCACTGGTGGTTCTATTGCATTTCCATATGCGTCTGGGCCGGCGTCTTTGTGCTCGCCTACCTAAGGGAGAAACATTACAAATGAAAAAAGTGGCCATCTTCGACTTTGACGGCACGATAGTGGATTCGATGAACACGTTCGCCGACATCGCTTCGCACGTGCTCCACAAGAACTTTGGAACGCCCATGAAAGAGGCCCGCAGGCAATATTTCGCGACCTCCGGCCTCCCCTTCTTCGAGCAGATAGAGATACTTCATCCGAAGGACCCAAAGAACAAGAAGGCCGTGGATGAATACGAATCGACCAAGAAGACCAATTACCTTTTACACAAGAAATTCGACGATGTGGAGCCTGCGCTCGCCTCGCTTGCCCAGAAAGGCGTTAAGACCGTGGTCTCTTCGAACAATTTTCAGGAGCTCGTTGACGAGCTGGCGGCGAAACTGGGACTCAAGTTCGACATGGTGCTTGGATGGAGAGAGAACTTTGCAAAGGGGAACGCTCATTTTAATTTTGCGCGCGAGGCCTTTGAGTGCGACAGGAGTGAAATGGTCTTTGTCGGCGATTCGCTGAAAGATTTCGACCGCGCCAAGGACTTTGGGATAGTTTTCATCGGAAGGATCGGCGTGTTCACACATCACGACTTTGAAAGCTACAGCGCGGATATTCGCGTCATTAATTCGCTTAACGAATTAAAAGATATCATCTGATGAAGGCACTTATTCTAGCCGCAGGCAGAGGCGACAGGCTTGGAACGTTCACGCGTGACAGGCCCAAGGCGATGGTCCACGTGGTCGGGAAACCGCTCATCGACCATGTCCTTAATTTTTTAGACCAGCCCGAGATAGAAGAAATAGGGATAATCGGCGGCTATAAATACGAGGCTCTTCGCTTCCACATTGAAGAAAAAGCAAAATCCTTCAAAAAGAAGATAAAGATATTCTACAATCCCGATTTTCATGAAGGGAGCGTCCGCACGGTGATGGCGGCGCTCGATTTTTTAGATACCGATTTTGTCCTCTTGAACGCCGACCACATCTATCCCAAAAAGATGTTCCGCCCCTACCAAGCCCAGATGAAGGGAATAACCGTTGCCTGCGACTACGACAGAAAGCTTGTTCCGGACGACATGAAGGTCAAAAAGGACAAGAACGGTTTTCTTAAAAAGATACAAAAAACCCTGAAGGATTTCGACTGCGGCTATATCGGCTCCACCTTCGTGCCGAAGGAAAAGGCCGCCGCCTACCGCGAGGCCGCGGTGGCGACATACGAGGTCTACGGAAAGAACTCTAACGTCGAGGCGATAATCGGCCACATGGCGGCCAACGACCACAAGGTAGGGATAGCGGACCTTAGCCACATCGGCTGGCACGAGGTCGATTCCCCCGAGGACAGAAAGGTGGCCGAAGAGAAGATATGGCACTGGCGCACCATAGTCAAAAGATATGTCCGCTACATATTCGGCGGCATAGGCATCTTCATGTTCGGAGCACTGGTCCATAAGCTGGGGATACAGAACATCTTAAACCAGCTGAAACAGGTCGGCCTTTGGACCATCCCCATATTGTCGCTTTCGCTTATCTGGTATCTTGGATACACGATAGCATGGTATCAATTTCTGAAACCGTTCGGCGCCAAGATAAAGTTCTTCGAGCTCTTTAAGGCAAAGATCATCGGTGAAGCGGTCAACGCCATAACGCCCCTTAATTTTGTGGCCGGAGACCCCGCCCGCGCCTATATGTTAAGGCACAAGCTGCCTATGACCGGAGTTGCGGCGTCTGTAGTAGTAGATAGGACCCTTCATTCAATAAGCACCCTCATAGTGATACTTATAGGTGTGGCGTCGGCGCTTATCGAGCTCGACTTTCTCCCCAACAACATGAAATACGGGCTCCCCATTATCACCTCTGTCGCACTTATATTTGTAGGCTTCGTTTTTATCCATCAACACAAAGGGCTCTTTATTTTCCTTGCCGAGATAGCCCAGAGACTCCGCATCAAAAAGAACTTTTCCACAGGGACCCTGCAAAAGCTTGAGGAGGTCGACGGGCACATTCAGGAGTTCTATAAGCGAAATAAGAAGGGCTTCTTTATCGCCCTCTTCTGCCATATTTTCGGCCGATTCCTTGGAATAGTGGAAGTGTTCCTGATAGGTTATGCCGCCAACCGTGCTTTTTCGTTCCAAGTGGCCCTGCTTTTGGGTGCCGCCGCCCCCATCATTAACTTCACCTTCTCGTTCATTCCGGGCTCTTTAGGCGTCATTGAAAGCGCATTTAGCGGCATCTTATATTTCCTTAAATATCCGCCTTCTATCGGCATAACTATCCAGATAATAAAGCGCCTCCGTGGCTTTATATGGGTGGCCATGGGACTGGTTTTCCTGGGTGTTCACGACCGAAAGAAGATACTCCAGCAGAACCCGTGAACCAGCCCTAAATATTTAGATGGGATGAAAGCGGTCGGCCCCTTATTTACGGAGCCAGCGAGTAGTGATACCCTCTGCTCCAAGAAATAAAACGGGTCAACAATAAGGTTGCCCCCAAAATAAAGGAGGCCGACCGTGAAGAGCATAAGCCGAAACCCACAAGACGCCTCTGAAAAGATTGAACCCACAAGACGAAGAGCATAAGCCGAAAAGATTGAACCCAAACCCACAAGACGGACTCATTTGAAACCCACAAGACGAACCCACAAGACGAAGACGGAACCCACAAGACGGACTCATTTGGAGGAGATTGGGTGGTTTTGGATAAGTGATGTGGAGAGGGTGCGGTTCTACGCCGGCAGTTATTTCTAACTCGCTCTTTTCTGATCATTTGTTGATTATAACGCGCCGAGATGCAGG
>PCWZ01000024.1:18931-21148 GCA_002796305.1 Deltaproteobacteria bacterium CG11_big_fil_rev_8_21_14_0_20_49_13 | reverse complement strand
CGTTTGAGATCATTCATGGTATGTCAACGGATACTTGTGGGTAATTGAAAGGTTCGCTAGGCGCTTACTCTGTAAAACCGTCTTCTTTGAGCATTGCGGATCACTACTGTCCGGTTAAATTGGGAATAGTGAGAGCTGGGATGATATAGGTTTGACGCGTCTTTCCTTTGGCGCATCTTCCCAGATGCTTTTCAGTGTTCTATTTGCAAAGAGCGTAACCGTCAAGACCGCCATTATGGCCGGCGTGCCCCAACCAAGCCTCGATCGAAATTTCACCATCACGATCAATAAATACGCGATCAGCGCAATCCATATCTGCGCTTTTACAGCATTGGCGCTTGCGCCTTTGTGGATGATGAGGTTCTTCAAAAAACCATGCTTGCCCAGATTCGTGACGATAAACTCCTAAGATGTTCCCGCGCCAGCCCGTCAGGAGCTGGTGCGCGGGGGATGAATATCCATCCCGCCAACGCCGGCTACTTACGTGGCCGAAAGGCTGGCATAAGATGATGTAAGGCTCGGGATACTCGCCAACATCATCTAACCGGTTGGCGGAAAAACTGAATTATAATCCTTCAAAAATCAAATCCCCCAACAATCGAATACCGCACCATGCCGCCCAACACCCTTCCAATCAAACTTCCCCCCCACACACGCTCTCGCTATTCCCAATTTAACCGGACAGTAGTGGTATCAATTATAAAAATCTGTTCGGATTTCTGGATTTGGGGCCCTGCGCCCTTCTTGTGTCTGTGCCAAATTACGAAAAACAGAACACACACAAGTTCAGATATCCGAACTAAAAATATTGAAACGGGAACGCCTAAAATTAAGTTCATATTTATCAACCTGTTACTATGTTTCCCCCCAAAGATACGATGGCACAAATTTTGCTAGGCGATATGTTCATATGGGCATACTAGAAATATATGATGACACAAAATTTTACCCCGCCGCGGTAGCGCTAGAAGTAACGCTCCGCTGCAACATGCGTTACCTTCACTGCGGCTCCAGCGCCGGCGAGAACAAGGAAGGTCTGGGTATCAGCCACGGCCAATACAAAGAGCTGGTAGAATTCATCTGCGAATCACAAAAGGAAGAACGCGAAGGCCGCATTAGCATCAAAACGATGCCGGCCGATTCTATCGGCTACTGTCATTCGTCCGCAATAGACGTCTGGGACGATCTGGAATGGGGCGGGTGCAACGCCGGAAGATATGTCATTGGCATTCAAAGTAACGGCAACGTTTCGGGGTGTTTATCGCTCCAGCATGACAGTTTCATAGTGGGCAACGTCCGCAAGAGGAATCTGAAAGACATCCGGGAAGATAACGAAGCTTTCTCTTATACCCGCGGCTTTAGGAAAGATAAGCTCTGCGGTTCGTGCAAAGACTGCTCAAAAGGTGATGAGTGTAATTCCGGATGCCTCGCGATGGGATATTCGTCAACGGGCGAACTTTATAACAACCCTTACTGCTATAAAAACATAGTTGAAAATACCGCTCATGGTGAGCCTGTCGAACCATGAGGCTAAGAGTTCATCCTTCGACAAGCTCAGGATGAGCGAGAATATTTATGATAAAATCTCTCAAAAATCTTACGTCATCCGAAAAGTTCGTGACGCTGGCTCTTGCGGCGGAAGAGATATTAGAAGATCAGGCGGTCGTTTTTCATTATTTTGGTCCTGCCAATTTAAAAAAGCTCGCGCGGCTTCTTAAAAAAGAGAAGATAGAAAAGATAATCTCGGAACTTAAAGCCCTTGAAAAGGAGACTCTGGTCCTTAGAAAGAACTACCTTGCGTCGCAGGTCCATTCTTTAAGGTCGTTTCTTGAATACGTAGGGCTTAAGCCTGAAGGTGAAGCTCTTTTGCAGGCGGTAAGGGATGTTATAGGTATCGAGCCTCCTAGGCCTTACAACGTCGGCGAGCTTTCCCATGAACTAAATCAGGTCCTTCTGCGCTACGGTTATCAAAGTTACAAGGAATTTCAGGAAGAATTAAAACTTAGCAAATCTCCGGTTAGCGACTTTGAGCTGGGGAAAATGGCGTTAAGACTTAAAGGTTTTACCAAGGCCGATATCGTGCCAAAACTTCTCTACGGCAAAAAGTTATTGCCCAGACTCGACGGGTCCAAAATAACCTTTGGCTTCGGCGAAAAAGGGTGTCCCGCGTGCTACTATGTGTATGAGGGCTCTTACAATGCCAGGATATGCCTATCA
>PCWZ01000024.1:12602-18920 GCA_002796305.1 Deltaproteobacteria bacterium CG11_big_fil_rev_8_21_14_0_20_49_13 | reverse complement strand
CAATGCCAGGATATGCCTATCAGATCATCACAGAAGGAATAAATTAACGGCGCTCCAGACCCTGATGCATGAACTTTATCCGGGACATCATCTTTATTACTTATACCGCGAAATGCTCTTCGAAGAAGGGCTTCTGGGAGAAGAAGCTACAATCGACCTTCTTTACAGCGCCGAGACCGCCTTGAATGAAGGGATAGCGGAAACGGCGTTCAGGTTCATTAGTTCGTTCGAACCGGAAGAGAAGGCCTATATTGAAATATCGGCCACACGCGAACATTTCTGCAAAAAACTTGCATACAATGTTTGGTACAAAAAGAACGTGGAAAGGACCATAACGCGCAAAGACGGGGAAGAATATCTCCGTGAGTTCGGCCGCATTGACGAGAGCAGGTTCGACGAACTATTCCTTCTAATAGATGACTGGAGGATCTACTATCCATCGTACCCTGCCGGCTTTGATATCGTCGACAAATTCATGAAAGAGGCGGGAGAAAGGTCGCTCTACTCGCTTTACGTACCAAAACCTATCGAAAACTTGAGAAAGGAGATACTATGAAAAAGTTGTACGCACCATATATTGCATGGTTATGTAGATTAAGAGCCCGGGAGGGGCCTTTTTCCGTGGCCTTAAAAAGCTCCCTCCCCTTCTTACTATTTTATGACAAAATTAGGAAAAAATTATTGGCTTTTGTGGAGCGGATACGCCATATCCACGATGGGAACTTATTTAAGTTTCATTATCATAAACCTGTTCATTTATGAGATAACCAAGTCGCCCTTCATGGTGTGACTCTTCTTTCTTTTCCGCCTGATCCCAGCGTTTTTTATGGGTAACATTGCCGGGGTCATGGCCGACAAATACGACAGACGAAAACTGATGATCCTTGCAGATGTGGTCAGGGCCTGCCTTATCTTCTCTGTCGTATTCTTAAGAGAATACCTTTATCCCTTATATTTTATAATATGGGTATGCACTTGACTCTCCCCACCACTATATGTAGTGGTGGGGAGAGTCAAGTGCATACCCATAAAGGTGAATATAGCCTATGTCGTTCAGGCGTGTGCCGTACTCATTATGGTCGGGTGCCTGATACACCTTTTCAGGTGGAAACGTCGCGAGCAGACCGAGGAGGCCCTTAGAGAGCCGGCCTAAAAATCTTTGGTTTGACAATTACCGCCATTAAAGCTAGTTCTCATAAGACCAACAAGGAGAAAATATGAAACACACTTCAAGCGGGGTAGGCCTTCCTGCAAACGCCTACACAACTCTAAAGCCTGGTGAAAAATATGTGCCAACCATAACAGCCGAACAAAATGTTCCGGAAGTAACTCTTCGCTCGGTGTTTTGGGGTCTTTTGTTCGGTATCATCTTTAGTGCGGGCTCCACGTTTCTAACGCTTAAGATAGCACAGGGAATGGAGGCGGCCATACCGGTGGCAATAATTGCCGTCGGTCTTTCCTTCGCTTACGCAAGGAGGAGCTCGCTTCTTGAAAATGTCATTATACAATCGATAGCCTCTGCAGCACCGGCCGCGGCTGCCGGAATAGTCTTTGTTATCCCTGCTCTCTACGTCTTAAAATTAGATGAATATGTCTCGTTCTTTACGGTATTTTTTGCATGTGTCGCGGGCGGACTGCTCGGCATAGTTTACCTGATACCGTTCCGCAAACACTACGTTTCCGAGATGCATGGCAAATACCCGTTCCCAGAGGCGACCGCGGTCACAGAAGTTCTTGTTGCCGGCGAAGAAGGCGGAAGCCACGCCAAGGTCCTGGCATATTCGGTGATCATTGGCGGGGTCTATGATTTTCTATCGATGTCGTTCGGGGCATGGCGAGAGGTCTTTACAACAAAGCTCATACCCAGCTTTGCTTTTTTTACCGACAAGGTAAAGATGGTGTTCGATCTCAACACCGGCGCAGCCGTTATCGGCATGGGCTACATTATCGGCATTAGATATTGCATGATCCTTGCCGCGTCTTCATTTTTCTCGTTCATCGTTCTCGTTCCACTTGTAGCACATTTTGGCGTCGGCATGGTATCCGTTAGCGGGAAGTTGATCGGCGATATGAGCGCCGGCGAAATATTCGGTAATTACGTTCGCTTTATCGGTATTGGGGTCATTGCAATGGCTGCCATAATCGGCGTTTTAAAATCATCCAAAATAATGGTGAAGGCCATCAAGGAAGGCGTGAACGAAATGGTTCATGGACGTCATGCCGACGGGAATGTTCCGCGCACTGAAAAGGATATGAAAATGTCGGTGGTCTTAAGTCTATTTTTAGCTGCGCTGGTTTCCGTATTTATTTATTTTAGATGGGAGACTTTCGGCGGCGTTGGGAATGCAACAATGTTCAGCCTGGTGGCTCTCCTGCTTGTTTCTTTTATAGCCTTCTTGTTCACGACGGTCGCCATTTGGTGCATTGCTGTCACTGCGAGAAACCCGATATCTGGGATGACGATAGTGACTCTCGCAATTGCCAGCCTCTCATTCGTTGCCCTGGGTTTTATTGGTAAACCGGGTATGGCCGCGGTGCTGATAATCGGAACCATCGTTTGCACAGCTTTGGCGGTCTCAGGCCAGTTAATATCCGATCTAAAGGTCGGCTATTGGCTTGGCGCTACACCGAGAAATCAGGAACGTTGGAAGTTCGTTGGAATTGTTGTGGGCGGGCTTGGAATTGCAGCCGTCATAATACTTCTCAATAAGGTCTACGGATTCTCGGCTGACAGGGCAACTGCTCTACCGGCACCTCAGGCGAACGCTATGGCCGCTGTCATGCAGATGGTCATGGGAGATGGTCAGGTTCCATGGCTAATGTATGGTATCGGCGGAATTCTCGCGATCCTATTTGAAATGCTAGGCGTCCCTCCGCTTGCTGCCGGTCTTGGCATGTATCTGCCGATGAACCTTAATATGAGCGTTCTTGTTGGCGGCGCGTTGTCACACTTCATCGGAACTTCCGGGAAGACAAAAGCGATCGCAAAAAAACGCGGCGATAAGGGAACTTTGATCGCATCCGGATTCATCGCCGGCGGTGCAGTTATGGGCGTTGTCGGTGCGATACTTATGTATATTCAACAATCAACGGGTAAGATATTCTTGCCGGACTTCGGCCTTGGCGGAAACGTATTGTCCGGGAATTTCATTTCACTCGCCGGCGTGGCCTTCCTTTGTATCTTCATCCTTTGGGACACGTTCAGGGTTAAGGAGTAGTACTACAGGAACCTCCGATCCTTCAACGGTATGAAAGTGGGGACTTTATGCACAACCTAGACAACCTCAAAAAAATATATGCCAAACATGCACCGTTCGACGTTGATGCAGACTGGTCCTTTCTTGATAAAAACCGAAAAGAAATAATCAAGAGGATGATCAAGGTTGCTGATATTATCGATAACATTTACTGGAAACAATCGGCTCACGACGCCATTGATTGGAGAAAAAGATATTTGAACCCAAAAACTGACGAAGAAAAATTGATACATGACCTCATTGAGATGAATTGCGGCCCTTATGACAGACTTGATTATTACAATGCTTTCATTGGAGATAAGCCAAAGAGATTTGCCGGGGCCGGATTTTATCCGGAAGATCTCACCCAAAAGGAATTTGAAGACCATGTTAAGGCGCACCCGGAAAAGAAAGAGCTTTTTGAGAGCCAGTTTACGGTCATAAAGAGAAAAGGGGGGAAGCTAGAAGCTGTTCAGTATCACGATGAATACAAGGTAGAGGTCACCGAAGCGGCCAAACTTCTTAAAGAGGCTTCCGCTTTCGCAGAAGAGCCAACGCTAAAAACGTATCTTTTGCAGAGAGCCGAAGACCTTCTTACCGACAATTATTACAAGAGCGATTGCGCATGGATAGATCTTAAGGATCCATACATTGATGTGGTCATTGGGCCATATGAGGTCTACGCGGACAACCTAATGGGTGTAAAGGCCGGATACGAAGCGGTTGTCATGATCAAGAATCAGGAGGAAACAAAAAAACTGGACATGTACCTTGACCTTATCGATGAATTTGAACAATGCCTACCAATAGAGGATAAGTACAAGAAAAAGGGCAGCGGCAAAATGGATACTCCAATGATCGTCGTGGACTCCCTCTATCGTGGGGGCGAAGCCAGAAGGGCGATGCAATTTGCAGCCTTCAGCTTACCAAATGATCCTAAGGTGACATCAGAGAAGGGTTCTAAAAAAGTAATGCACAGAAATTTTATGACCGCCAGATTCAACAAGATCATCTCACCTATATCAAAATATTTCTTATCAAATGATTTGCATCAATATTTAGATTCTAACTGTAATACGGACTTTGTGGTCGGCCACGAAATAGCGCATTCCTTGGGACCGAGATTTGTCTATGGGACACATGACACCGTTAACATAGCATTAAAAGACCATTACTCGGCGTTGGAGGAACTTCGCGCTAATGTGCTTTCGGTATACCTTCAAAACTATTTGTTAGACAAGGGATATATAAAGAACAGAACCAGGGAGTCCATGTACACCAGCTTTATGGCTAGCGAGCTTAGGACGTTGCGCATGGGGCACGGCGCATATTCAACGGCCGCCAGAATAAATTTCAATTTTATCAACGAAAAAGGCGGGTTTGTATGGGAGAACGATAGGATAAAAATAAATTTTAAGACATTTGGAGAGGCTCTTAACCAGCTTTCCCGGGAAGTTTCGGTGATTGAGGCAGAGGGCAATTACGAGAGAGCCACGGATCTGGTCAATAAATATAATATCACTACAGAATTCACAGAACCATTAATGCAGGATATCCCAAATATTCCCGCAGATCTGTGGGCGAACTACAAAATATAAAAAGGAGAGATTATGGTCAATAAGGAACGTCTTCTGGATAACTTTATTAAATATGTGAAAATGGACACAAGGTCATCACATGAAAACGCCGAAACTCCCAGCTCGAAAGGTCAATTTGAACTGGCCAAGGTCGTTATTGATGACCTAAAACAGGCCGGATTAAAAGATATCATTCTAACAAAAGATTGTTGTCTGTATGGCACAATACCCGGGAGTATTAAATCTTCGACCAAGATCCCAACCGTTGGATTTGTCGCACATTTTGACACCACCCCTGATGTCCCAGGAGAAAATGTTCAGCCTAATATAATTAATAACTACCAAGGAGAAAAAATAACATTCACTAAGAATTCGGAGTTGTTTCTGGACCCTGCGGAAGAGATCAATCTTAAGAAATGTATCGGAAACACGATCATAACATCTGACGGCACGACATTATTAGGTGCCGATGATAAAGCCGGGATATCAGCCCTGGTTGAACTGGCTCATTACTTTGATGACCATAATGATCAACCACATGGTGATATTAAGATAGGAATAATGCCCGATGAAGAGATCGGTGTCGGCTCTGAAAAATTCAACCTTAAAGAGTTTGGCGCTGATGTTATCTATACGCTCGATGGAAGCTTTGTGGGTGATATCGACATTGAAAGCTTTAATGGATTTAAGGCAAAAGTCACAGTACAAGGAAATGCGGCATTCCCTGGTTATGGTAAAAATATTTATTTAAGTTCATCGCGCATCATATCTGAATTTGTTTCAGAAATGCCGGATGAGCTTTGGCCTGAAAACTGCTCTGACCGTCAGGACATTTTTTGGGCTGACGAAATAAAGGGAGGAGTGGGCAGTTCCGAAATGATTATATTTTTAAGATCCTTTGACTTGAGCGGCATAGAGAATCAAGTGAAGATACTTCATAAAATAAAGGATGATTTGCTAAAGAAATACCCAAAAGCAAAGATCAATATTGAAGTTTCTGAGATGTACAAGAACTATAAGAATGAATTGGATAAAGACAGGCGCGTGGTTGACTATGCTATAGAGGCCATGAAAAAGATCGGAATTACTCCCAACTCGCAGTATGTAAGGGGTGGTAGCGATGCTTGTCATTTCTGCTTTAGTGGTGTCTTGTCAACGAACCTGTTTATCGGTATGCAAAGAATGCACAGCTTTAAAGAATGGGTCTCTCTTGAAGTCGTTGAGAAATCAGCGGAAACAGCCATCAGCATATCCAAGGTATGGGCAGAAAAGTCTATGATCTAAAGATCTCTAGAACGTCTGGTATGGGCTTAGTAATAACAGAGGCGACTCCTAAACGGGTCGCCTCTTTCATTATCTTGGGATCGCCGTGGCTGGCGGTACATAGGTGAATCCTTCCAACTCCTTTATTCTTCAAATGCTGAACAATATCAAGTCCGGTAATATTGCTACCGTCAAAATTATAATCAACTATTGCACCACCTATGGTGCTGTATTCTATAGTA
>PCWZ01000024.1:0-12549 GCA_002796305.1 Deltaproteobacteria bacterium CG11_big_fil_rev_8_21_14_0_20_49_13 | reverse complement strand
AGAAATACTTATAGTTTTTAACAAAGGTATTACTAACCAAAGGTTAAAATACTATATGTTGCTCTTATGAAGCTCCTCGGCGTTTTTCATCTCTATCGGCGCCGGAAGATTGTTCTTCAATATTATTTCGCGCCACTCCTCTCTGAACGATTGAGTGTCGTCGATCACGAGCCACTGATTATTTAAGATTATTGGTTTTCAGTTCACAGGTTAGCAGGTTACCATGTTTACAGGTTGTTCTGCTGACCACATTGGTTCAAATAAGTAATGAACCCGTTAATTATCTTCTCGACTTTTTTTGACTGCTCAAATATTTCATCTTCAACCTGCTAACTTGGGAACTTGCACTTACTAACCTCTTCCCCTAATTCGCGCTCCCCCGGCAGCTCAAAATTAATATCAAGCTCTTTAAGCTTGGAATAAAGCGTCGTTCTTCCTACATCCATCGCATTAGCGGCCTTGGTCCTATCGCCGTTACAGACCGTTAGAATATGCTCTATGTAGACCCTTTCCGCCCTTCTTATATAATCTTTAAATGTTGCGCTTAAAGTAAGTTCCGGCAACATTGGCGAACCGGTAAACTTTCCGTTATCTCCGCACCCATTAAGCGCCCAGTGTGGCAGATTTTTCTCTTCGATAACATTGCCAAGCGTCATAATAGCCACGCTATGAATTACGTTTTCCAGCTCACGAATATTCCCCGGCCAGCTGTAGTTCTGAAGTTTATTTAAAGCGGTGGCGGTCATCTTCTTCACGTTCCCATCCTTAGAGAACTTATCCAAAAAATAGGCAACGAGCATTGCTATGTCCTCTTTTCGATCGCGCAATGGGGGAACAATCAATTGAACTACTCGAAGGCGGTGATAAAGGTCCATCCTGAACTGACTGCGCTCGACCATCGTTGCAAGGTCAACGTTCGTTGCGGCTATGACCCTGAAATCGGTGTGGACGGTCTGATTGCCTCCAACGCGAATGACCTCTTTTTCCTGTAGGACCCTAAGTATCTTTGCCTGAAGGTCCGGTTTTAATGTGCTGATCTCATCCAAGAAAATGTCACCGCCATTAGCGAGCTCAAATTTTCCGATCTTTCTGCCAATAGCCCCGGTAAAAGAGCCCTTTTCGTGGCCGAATAGTTCTGATTCTATCAAATTTTCGGGAATAGCCGCGCAATTTACGGCAATAAACGGCCTTTTTGGCGAATTGCCTTCAAGACTGTGTATATAACGCGCCAAAAGTTCCTTGCCGGTACCACTCTCGCCCAGTATCAAGACGTTCGCCTTGTGGCCCTTCACACGGGATGCCTGAGTTAAAAGTTCGCGGAAGGCCGGGCTTGAACCTAAAAGCCTCGTTCTCGAATCAGATGAGTTAAGATTTTCTACTAGAGCATCATGGCGGTCGCGCATCGCCTTTATCGCCTGAAGTTTTTCCAGGATCGCTATAAGCTCGTCCAGTTCATAGGGCTTTACCAGATAATCGGACGCCCCTTCACGAACGGAGTTAACTATGAACTTTGGATTTTTTTCTGCCGTGACCATCACCACATCAACGTTGGCATATTTAGACTTGATCTTTGTAAGGCCTTCAAGGGTTTTGCTGTCGGGGAGGTTCATGTCCAAAAGAACGCCATCAACATATTCCTCTTTCAATATCTCCATCCCCTCGGCAAGCGTCAGGGCCGTAAAGACATTATACATCTTTTTGAGTTCTAACTTGAGCCCGAACAGATAATCAGCGTCATCGTCTATGCACAGAATGTTGTATGGCACGTTACGCCTCCTATCAAGATGGGGGGGACGACTCGCTTCGCTCCTTTCACCCACCCCCCCCTCGCTCGCACTGGCAGGGCCAGATGCTTGCTCGCTCATTTGGCCTAACCTGTTCGCAATATCCATACCAATTTTCCTTTCTGTTAACTTATCGGAATATGTGGGAAAAAGTTGCTAAGTTTTTTTGAGTCCAGAATTCCGAACGTTTTGCGTTCGGATATTAGAACACGTCCCAATATCCGAATACTGTTTATGCAAAATTTCTGCATAAATGCATAAAATTCCGGAAAATTGAACATGGCCTAAAATAGAGCACCTTATCAACTACTTGGCAAGTTCATTTTTCGAACATCGAAAACAGATGTTTTATCGATGTCACCGGCCACCTGAAAACCGACAATTACCTGATGGGTTCATCTACGCTTACTTTCACCTTTTAGTAAGAGCATTTTCTTCCATTTGAGAGAAGATTCCAAGTGACAAAAAGGTTAACCGCCGCTCACGGAGGAACCGCCGATAATTTGCTTGACAAAATAATGAAAATGGGTTTCATTTCCGCGTCATGCAACAACCCCGCAAAGCAAAACGAAGAGATTCGGTCATCAAGGCCTTTGAGGCCATTGCCGTCAAAGGAAGACATGTGACGGTAGATGAGCTGTTCGACCGGACAAGGAAGATCGATCCCAAGATCGGTTATACAACCGTGTGGCGAACGCTGAAGCTTTTGATGGAGCAGGGTCTTGCCTCGGCGCAAAAGTTCAATGACGGCTTCACAAGATATGAATATACAAAAAAAGAAGAACACCATGACCATATGATCTGCACAAAATGCGGCCGTGTCGAGGAGTTCCTGAACCCCGCCGTGGAAAAACTGCAGGTTCAGGCGGCTGATTCTCACGGTTTTGTGATCACGAACCACAAAATGGAGCTGTATGGCCATTGTAAAAGGTGCAAAAATGACCGCTGAAACCAAAAAAATCGTGCTCGTGGGCCAGCCCAACGTCGGCAAGAGCGTTGTATTTGGATGCCTGACCGGAAGATACGCCACCGTTTCCAATTATCCGGGAACGACGGTCGAGGTCTCGCGCGGAAACGCAAAAACAGGAGATCATACCTGCGAAATAGTTGACACCCCCGGACTTTACAGCATATTTCCGATAACCGAAGAAGAGCGTGTAAGCCTTAGGGTGATAGAGAACGAATATCCAGACCTTATCGTGCATGTTATCGATGCAAAGAACCTTGAGAGGATGTTGCCGCTGACGTTCCAGCTTAAACTGACGGGGATACCGGTCGTGGTCGCCATAAATATGTTCGATGAGGCGCTCGCAATGGGGATGACGATCGATACCTCCTTACTTTCGGACAGGCTAGAGTGCCCCGTAATAGCCACGGTCGCAATAACCAATCAGGGAATAAATCAGCTGATACACACCATTTCGGAATATACAAAACATAAGGCCCAAACGGCAAACCATGAATGGCCGCCATTTTCAGAGCATCTAATGAAAGAATGGTATAAAAGATCGCTTGATATCTGCGGCCTTGTGATAAAAAAGAGGGAAAAGCCAAGAGGGCTCTCGCGTATCGACAAGATAATCATATCGCCTTTTACCGGGAGCGTCATCCTCGCCCTCATACTTTACTTGGGGCTCTATAAATTCGTCGGTGTCTTCGGTGCCGGTGTGGTCGTCAACTTTCTGGAAGGGATCTTTCTGGATCACATCAATCCGTGGCTCTTAAATATGGCCGAAAGTTACGTTCCGTGGCCGGCGGTACAGCAGCTCTTGGTCGGCGAATACGGAATATTAACTCTTGGGATAAGATACGCGACCGCGATCATCCTTCCTATAGTAGGGCTATTCTTCTTTGTCTTTGCCATCATCGAGGACTCCGGTTATCTGCCGCGGCTCTCGTTTCTGCTTGATCGGGTCTTTAAAAAGATAGGGCTCTCCGGCAAGGCCGTTATTCCGATGGTCCTGGGGCTTGGGTGCGACACGATGGCCACAATGGTCACGCGCACGCTCCCGACAAGGCGTGAACGCCTGATCGCAATTCTTCTGCTCTCTCTGTGCATCCCCTGCTCCGCCCAGATAGGCGTGATCTTGGGACTTTTGGGCGGCACACCGTACGTTCTTGTGACGTGGTTCGTGATAATAGTCCTTATCTTCGGCTTTGTGGGCGCACTGCTTTCATGGCTCGTTCCCGGTGCAAAACCTTCGTTCATTGTTGAGATACCGCCGATGAGGGTCCCTCAAATCGCTAACGTCCTCGCCAAGACCTTTGCCAGGATGAAGTGGTATTTTAAGGAGATCGTTCCGCTTTTCGTCCTTGCAAGTTTTCTGATATGGCTCGGCCAGCTGACGGGGATATTCGATAAATTGGTAAAAGCGGTCTCCTATCCGCTTCTGATGATGGGGCTTCCGGCCAGCGCCTCGCCCGCGTTCATATTCGGTTTTTTCAGGCGCGATTACGGCGCGGCGGGGCTGTACGATCTCCACAAACAAGGCGTGTTCACTAATAATCAACTTTTGATAGCCGTTGTTGTGCTGACGCTCTTCCTTCCATGCATCACGCAGTTCTTAATAACGATCAAAGAACGTGGCTTAAAGGCCGGCTTCGGAATATCGCTCTTTGTGTTATTATTTGCCTTTCTGACGGGCATTTTACTAAATTTTACATTGATAAATGCGGGCATCAATTTTTAAGGAGGACCTATCTATGATATTCAGCGAATCTGCAGAAGAGGTGTTGGAAGCGCTTTGGACAGAGATGGAAAATAAGCCGACCGATTGCGTGAAACTGTCAAAGCTGCGCGCCATGCCGGACACCAAAACGTTGAAGGAATTGCTCGACAACGGGATACTTGAACACTGCGCGCCGGACGAGATAAAGATCACAAAGAACGGTCTTGCCTATGCCAGAGACGCCGTAAGGCGCCACCGCCTGGCGGAGAGGCTTCTCACAGACGTATTGGCCGTAAAAAGCTCCCTTATCCACGATACCGCCTGCAAGTTCGAACATCATCTTCACAGAGGCATAGACGAGAACGTCTGCACGCTCCTTGGCCATCCCAGATCGTGCCCGCATGGCAGGCCTATTCCCATGGGCAAGTGTTGCGAAGATATGGCGAAGACCTACGCCCCCGCTGTTTCAACTCTCGCGGGGATAAGGCCGGGCGAAGGAGGACGTGTTGCCTACCTTCACACCCGTGACCCAAAACGCGCCCAGATGCTTATCTCAATGGGAGTGGTACCAGGCACCGAAATAAGGCTTCTGGCAGGATTCCCATCCTACCTCTTTCAATTAGGCGAGGGCCAGTTCGCGGTCGACTCCACACTTGCTTCAGAGATATACGTAAGGGTGTCAAAATAGTCATAAATCCTTGCAATTTGGGCCCCGGTGGACTAAAACCCGTCGAACGAAACCGATGCTGGAAAATTATTTGGACATATCGCTTATAGAACCCGCCCTTAAGGCGGCGACAAAGGAAGGTATCTTGGAAGAGATATCCTCGCTAGTACACAAAAGGTATCCATCTATAAGCAAAGAGACGATAGATACGGCGCTTTTGGAGCGCGAACATATCGATTCGACCGGCATTGAAAAGGGAATAGCCATTCCACACGCCAAGATAGAAGGAATGGAAAGGCTCGCGATATCGATAAGTATCGCAAGGGACGGAATAGACTTCAACTCTCACGACAAGGCCCTCACTTTCCTATTTTTCACCCTCCTCGCCCCCAAAAACGAGGTGGTGGACCATATAAAGGTGCTGGCAAGGCTTGCAAAGCTTTTGCGTGACGAATCTTTAAGGAAAAAACTGACAGGTGCAAGAACGGCCGAAGAGATATATAACACGATGATTGAGGCGGATAAGAGATCATGTTAGCGATACCTGTAATCAAAATATTTCGCGATACTGAAGAGGGCCTGAGGCTCACCCTTATAAAGGGAAAGGCCGGCCTTTCCAAGAAGGTCCTTATCCCCTTCATCCAGAAACCGGGACTTGCCCTTGCCGGCGACATGTCCAACCTTTACCATGGTCGCATTCAGGTCCTTGGCAAACAGGAGATCAAGTTCTTCGCATCTCTTCCCAAAGACAAGAGAAAAGAGATAGCAAAGGCGATAGCAAAGGTCGACGTCACCTGTTTCATGGTCACCTGCGATAACGAGATACCCAAAGACCTGATCGATGCATGCGAGGCCGGCAAGATACCGTTATTCAAGACCCCGCTTCTGACATCCACCTTCATAAACAGGATAACCCGCTATCTTGAAGATTCGCTCATGGCATCGACCACCATCCACGGCGTACTGATGGACGTGTTCGGCGTCGGCGTGCTCATAGTCGGAAAGAGCGGAATAGGTAAGAGCGAACTGGCCCTGGACCTCCTTCTTCGCGGCCACAGGCTCGTGGCGGACGATATCGTCAATATAAAGAAAAAACCGCCCTCCACCCTTTACGGCTCGGGTTCCGAGATCATTAGATATCACATGGAGATAAGGGGCCTTGGCATCATTAACATAAGGGACCTCTTCGGCATATCAGCCGTTCGCGACCGCAAGGCCATTGAACTTGTGATGGAGCTCCACGACTGGGACCCCAATGCTGAATACGACAGATTGGGGGTCGACGACAAGCGCTACACCCTTCTTGATGTGAGGCTTCCGTTCATACAGATACCGGTAAGACCCGGCAGAAACCTTGCCGCCATAGTCGAAGTAGCCTCGCGCAACCATCTTCTCAAACAGGGTGGGCACCACTCGGCAAGGGAATTTCAGGACAAACTCAACCGTGAGATAATCACCCAGGGAAAGAAGAAGAAGGAGATCTGGGAGATGATAGAATAGAGGATTACAATGATAGGAATAGTCGTAGTTTCACATGATAATATCGCTCAGGAGATGGTGGATGTGACAAAAAAGATCCTCCGTGACGTTCATGGAATAGTTGCCGTCAACATCAATTCGAACGCACCGGTCGAATCCAACCGCCATGAAATATCCTCTGCCATAACCGAGGTCGATTCAGGCAAAGGGGTCCTTCTCCTTTCGGACATGTTCGGAGGAACTCCTTCGAACCTTTGCCTCTCGTTCCTTGGAAGAAAACGCCTGGAAGTGATAAGCGGCATCAATCTGCCTATGCTCATAAAACTTGCGGGTGACAGAGGGAAAAAGACCTTTGAAGAGTTGACAGAATTCATACGAGACTACGGGCGAAAGAACATAGTCATCGCGAGCAAGATACTAGAGGGAAAGATAAACTAAAATGACAAATACCCAATGATAAATGAATGTCAAATTGCCAATATCAAATCGGAGTGATTGGAACTTGAAGATTGATCATTGAAGAAAGAGGGAAGATGATATCAAAGACATTTGTAATATCCAACGAACTGGGCCTGCACGCAAGGGCCGCGGCCTCTTTTGTAAAGATAGCCAACAGGTTCCGTTCGAACATAACGGTAAAGAAGGATTCCGTATCGGTCAACGGCAAGAGCATCATGGGAGTTCTTATGCTCGCCGCAGCAAAGGGGATGAAAATAACGGTCGATGCTGACGGGGCCGACGAATCCGAGGCAATAAACGAACTTGGCACGCTGATAAACGCAAAGTTCGGCGAAGAATGAGCAAGGTCATAAACATAAAACATGAAGGCGCCTCGAGAGGAATAGCGATAGGCCGCGCCCACATACTTACCTCTATTGGACAGTCGTCCCCTAAATACTGGATAGCGGACAAAGAGATAACGCAGGAGATGACCCGCTTTAAGAACGCCATCCAAAAATCAAAGCAGCAGCTCGCAAAGACCAAGGAAAAACTCTGCCGCTTCCACGGAAAAGATCAGATCCAGATAATAGATACCCACCAGATGCTATTGCAGGACGAAATGCTCGTTACTCACGCGATAAAGAACATAGCGAACGGCAAAATAAACGCGGAATGGGCAATAGATAAGGCCGCGAACAGACTTAAAATGGCCTTCGTGGACGCACATGACGAATATTTCAGGCAGAGAAAGTATGATATAGATTATATCTGCCAGAGAATAATAAAGAATCTTATCGGCGTAATCGAGATATCCCTTTATGAAATAAAAGAGAAAAATATAATTCTGATAGCCACCGATCTTTCTCCTGCCGACATCGTCAACCTTCCTAAAGAAAAGGTAAAAGGTTTCATAACGTCCGTCGGCGGCAACACCTCCCACTCCGCAATAATCGCGAGGTCGCTTGAGATACCGGCCATGGTCGGCGTCGAAGACATATTGAAGAAGGCAAACGAGAACGACCTTGTCGTAATAGACGGTCTGAACGGATCCATAACCATAAATCCTGGCCGTAAAGAGATCACAAAATATAAAAAGGAACAGGCCAAGTTCGAAAAAGTCAAAAAAATTCTCCTTAAGGACGCCCATTTGCCGGCCGAAACCCGGGACGGCGGCAAATTAAAGCTCGTGGCCAATATCGAACTTGTGGAGGAGATAGGGCCTGCTCTTGATCACGGAGCCGAAGGCGTGGGCCTTTTTCGCACCGAATACCTTTATGCAAACAGGATGGATTATCCTTCCGAAGAGGAACAGTTCGAAAGTTATAAGACAGCGCTGGAGGAGATGAACGGACGCCCTGTCACGATAAGAACGCTCGACCTTGGCGGTGACAAGCTCTTTGCCGGAAGCGAATATGCCGACCATCTGAATCCGGCGCTCGGCCTGCGCGCGATAAGGTTCTGCCTCATTGAAAAGGACCTTTTTAGGACACAGTTAAGGGCCATGCTTAGGGCGAGCGTTCACGGGAATCTTCGCATGCTCCTCCCCATGATATCCGGCATCGACGAGCTAAGGACCGCAAAGGGTATAATAGAAGGCGTAAAGAACGAGCTAAAAAAGGAGAAGAAAAAGGTCTCATCTAAAATAGAACTTGGAATAATGATAGAGATACCCTCCGCCGTCATGAGCGCCGACGCGCTGGCAAGTGAGGTCGACTTTTTCTCCATAGGAACGAACGATCTCATACAATACGCGCTTGCGGTGGACAGAACGAACGACCACGTTGCCTATCTATATAACCTGCTCGACCCGGCGGTCATCGCCATGCTCAAAAAGACGGTCGAGGCGGCCAAAAAGGCCGGAATAGACGTAACGGTCTGCGGAGAGTCGGCCGGAGACCCTCTTTATATACTTTTGTTCTTGGGCCTCGGCATGGACGCTCTCTCGATGAACCCTATTTCCATTCCACGGGTCAAGAAAATGCTCAGGACCGTCACTTGTAACGAAGCGAAAGAATTGATAAAAAAGGTGCTTGCGCTAAGATCAACCTCCGAAATAGAAAAGCTCGTAAAAAACGAGATGTCCCGACACTTGAGGATATTTGAGGAGCCAAAAACAGCAAAGCCATAAACTTATTGACTTATATGCCCAAAAAGGACTACAAACGGCGCCTTAAAATTAAAAGCAAAAAGAAAGGGGTAACAATGAAGTCAACACAGAACTATCCGTTCACGTCAGAGTCGATAACCGAGGGCCACCCGGATAAGGTGTCCGATCAGATATCTGATGCGGTGCTCGATGCTATCCTTAAAGAGGACCCGAAGGGCCGCGTTGCCTGCGAGACGCTCTGCACAACAGGGCTTGTGCTCATCGCCGGCGAAATAACCACCAACATCAACGTCGATTATCAGACGCTGGCAAGAGAAACCATCAGAGAGATCGGTTATACAGAAGCCGGTATCGGATTCGATGCCGACAGCTGCTCCGTTCTCACCGCCATACACAAGCAGTCTCCCGATATTGCACGGGGCGTTAACACGGGCGAAGGCCTCTTCAAAGAGCAGGGAGCTGGAGACCAGGGTCTCATGTTCGGATATGCCTGCACGGATACAGAAGAGCTTATGCCGATGCCCATCACCCTTGCACATAATCTTACTTTAAAGCTTGCCGAGCTCCGCAAAAAGGGGACCCTCCCCTTCTTACGGCCGGACGGCAAGTCTCAGGTCACGATAAGATACGAGAACGGCAAACCGGCGCACGCGGATACGGTTATTATTTCGACCCAGCATTCACCGGATATTGAATACGCAGAATTAAGAGAGACCATCATCAACCAGATAATCAAGAATGTCGTCCCTGCGAACCTTTTTGACAAAGATACACAGCTCTTCGTTAACCCGACCGGAAGATTCGTTGTTGGCGGACCGCACGGTGACACAGGGCTTACCGGCAGAAAGATCATCGCCGACACCTATGGCGGAATGGGAAGCCACGGCGGCGGGGCCTTCTCGGGCAAAGATCCTTCAAAGGTCGACAGAAGCGCATCCTACGCGGCACGCTATATCGCAAAGAACGTGGTCGCCTCGGGCGTTGCAGACCGTTGTGAGGTTCAGCTCGCATACGCCATCGGTTACCCCGATCCCGTATCAGTACTTGTCAACTGTCACGGAACGGCAAAGATAGACCCAGTAAAGATCGGCGCGGCGGTCAGAGAGATATTCCCGATGAAACCGGCAGATATCATCAACCAGCTTAAGCTCCTAAGACCCATTTACAAGAAAACCGCTTCGTACGGTCATTTCGGCAGGAACGACCCCGACTTCACATGGGAAAGGACCGACAAGGCCGCGGCGCTGAAGAACTTGCTGAACATTTAATGGCAATTAGAGATCGGAGGTCAGAGGTCAGAGGTCAGAAATCGGATTTCAGACTTCGGACATCCGACTTCTAGATTTTAATACTATGAACTTCGATATCAAAGACAGATCACTTGCGGAAAAGGGTAAGCTTCGTATCGAATGGGCGGCGCAGGATATGCCCGTTCTAAAACAGATCAAGGCGCGTTTTGAAAAAGAGCAGCCTCTCAAAGGCCAGCGGATCGCCGCATGTCTTCATGTGACGACCGAGACCGCAAGCCTCATGGAAACCCTCAAGGCCGGCGGAGCCGAAGTTGTCCTCTGCGCCTCCAACCCCCTTTCAACACAGGATGATGTCGCATCGTCTCTTGTCGTTAACTCCGGCATTTCGGTGCATGCCATCAAGGGCGAAGATAATAACACCTACTACAAGCACATAAATTCAGCCCTCGACCTCAAGCCTACGATAACGATGGACGACGGAGCCGACCTTGTCTCTACGATACTCAAAGACAGACACGACCTTATCCCGACGCTTATCGGAGGAACGGAAGAGACGACCACCGGCGTCATAAGGCTTAGAAGCATGGCAAACGACGGCGTCCTAAAGTTCCCCGTCATCGCGGTGAACGACGCCCAGACAAAACATTTCTTCGATAATCGTTACGGCACCGGCCAGAGCACGATAGACGGCATCATAAGGGCCACCAACAGGCTCCTCGCAGGATCCACATTTGTCATCGCAGGTTACGGATGGTGCGGACGCGGCCTTGCAATGAGGGCCGAGGGAGAAGGCGCCAAGGTGGTGGTGACCGAGATCGATCCGCTAAAGGCCATCGAAGCTGTCATGGACGGCTACACAGTGTTACCCATGAACGAAGCGGTAAAGGACGGCGACATTTTCTGCACCGTTACCGGGAATAAAGATGTCGTCCGCCGCGAACACTTTGAGGCCATGAAGAGCGGCGCGATCGTCTGCAACTCCGGACATTTCAACGTAGAGATAGCGCTTGAAGAACTTGCAAAGATCTCCACAAAAAGAAGACACGTTCGCGAGTTCGTGGAAGAGTTCACGCTCAAGAACGGTAATGTCGTCAATATCCTGGGCGACGGAAGACTGATAAACCTCGCGGCGGCCGAAGGACATCCTTCGTGCGTCATGGACATGAGCTTTGCCAACCAGTCCCTTTCGGCCGAACACCTCGCAAAGAACTACAAGAGCCTCGACAAAAAGGTATACTCTGTCCCCGAGGCCATCGACAGAAAGATCGCCGAATTAAAACTTGCCGCAATGAAGGTGGATATTGACAAATTGACCCCAGAGCAGGAAAAATATCTCTCAAGCTGGCAAGAGGGGACATAATTCGCATCCCGCTCATCCTGCGCTTGTCGAAGGGTGAAGATCGATATTCATGGTTCGACAGGCATGTCCTGAGCTTGTCGAAGGGCTCACCATGAGCGGGCATTTGCATAGATTATGACCGAACTCAAACGAGTCTTGATCCTTGAAGAGAACACCGATCACCTTCAGCTTTTAACTTCGCTCCTTGAATGCCACTTCTCCCCTATCGATATCCATACGGTTGAAACAGTTGAAGATTGCCTCGATTTTCTGGAACAGACCCCCTACGACATTATCATGTCGGGATGCTATATCCACAACGCATGTATAACGGAGAGGCTCACCGATATTGTGGCCGGTTCAAATGGCGCACCCATAATAATCATCTCCGGAAGCGGCGATGAGAACATAGCGGCCCAGACCATCAAGCTCGGTGCCAGTGAATATATCGTTAAAACAAAGAAGTCGCTCGATAAGATCCCTCAGATCCTCACAAAATATTTTAAGCTGTCTCAGAGAACAAAGGGCAAAAAATATCCTCAGCCTGGTACGGTTGAAACGACCGGAAGGCTGATACGCGAGATCGACCATCTCATGCAAAAGGCCAGGTTCCTGACCACCGATATCGCCTCCAGATCAAAACCTGACGACCAGGATGCCCTCGATTCCCTCTTTTCTCAGATAAGCCGCCTCAGAAAGCTCATCCAAGACCAGAAATGACCGAAGTCTGTCATTGCGAGGGAGCGTAGTGACCGAAGCAATCTCCATAAATCAAGTGTTTGCTTAGAGATTGCCGCGCCCCTTCGGGGCTCG
>PCWZ01000023.1:14924-15066 GCA_002796305.1 Deltaproteobacteria bacterium CG11_big_fil_rev_8_21_14_0_20_49_13 | reverse complement strand
GGGCTTAAGAGCGTTACAGAGCTTGTCGGCAGGGCGCTTCCAAACATCACGTCCCATGAAGAGCTCACCTATTTGCACAAGGTCGTTTCTAAGATAGACCACGACCTTTGCATACTTTGCGGTGATTGCATTATCGCATGCC
>PCWZ01000023.1:0-14875 GCA_002796305.1 Deltaproteobacteria bacterium CG11_big_fil_rev_8_21_14_0_20_49_13 | reverse complement strand
CGTTGACAATGACAAATGCGTCGGTTGCGGCCTTTGCAGACTTGTATGCCCGGTTGACGCGTGTATTGATATAGTGAAAAAATAATTATTCTTCGAGCGAACGAAGTGAGTCGAGAAGTTCTCGACTTTGCCCGAACTGTAAAATATATGAACTATTATTTTAGATGTATAGATTGCGGCAAGGAATACGACGGCAATGAGCTTGAATATGTCTGTCCTAAGTGTTCATCGGCGCAAAAAAGAATGGAACCCACAAAGGGTGTCCTAGAGGTCCTTTTTGATTACAAGAAATTAAGGAAGCCGGTGCTTCCTCTCAAGGATCTTTCTCTCCTACCGCCTTTAAAGGTCGGTCCTACGCCTTTATACAAAGACACAAGGCTTGCCGAAGGTCTGGGTTTTAAGAATCTTTACATAAAGGACGATACGGGGCTTCCAACGGGCTCATACAAGGACCGCGCTTCATCCTTTGTTGTAGCCAAGGCCCGCGAGTTAAGAAAGAACGTCATCGTCTGCGCTTCCACAGGCAATGCGGCTACGGCGCTTTCTGGGATGTGCGCGAGCGTTGGACTTAACTGTGTGATATTCGTCCCTTCGTCAGCCCCTGCGGCAAAGCTGACGCAGATAGCCATTTACGGGGCCAATCTAATTCCCATAAAAGGGACCTATGATGACGCATTTGAACTTTCTCTTGCGGCTACGAGGGAGTTCGGCTGGTACAACAGGAACACCGCCTACAACCCATTTACGATAGAAGGGAAGAAGAGCGCGGCTCTTGAGATATTCGATCAGTTGGGTAGCAAGGCGCCAGACAAGGTCTTCATACCAACGGGCGACGGTGTTATTCTTGCCGGCATATATAAAGGTTTCAAGGACCTTAAGGAGATAGGGCTGATAGATAAGATACCGCAGTTAATAGCTGTTCAGGCCGAGGGGAGCGCTGTGATAACGGGATTTTACAACTCACTCATCCTGAGCTTGTCGAAGGATGGAGGGGCGGTCGCTCATGGTTCGTCGTTCGACAGGCTCACGATGAGCTCGCCACGGGCGGATTGTCATACGATCGCCGACTCCATCTGCGTATCTGCGCCGAGGAATGCAAGCTGGGCAGTAAAGATATTGAAGGAGACTAAAGGAAGGTGCGTTACGGTGACGGATGACGAGATACTCTCTGCCATGAAGCGCCTGGGTTCCCTGACCGGCATATTTGCCGAGCCTGCCGCGGCGGCCTCTGCCGCCGGTTTCTTTAAGATAGCCGAAGAACTCGACCCGAAAGAGAGGATAGTCCTTCTTATAACGGGGAACGGCCTCAAAGATATCCCCGCGGCCCAACAGACGATAAGAACGATATCGCCTATAGAGCCCGACATCAAAGAGCTAAGAAAAATTTTTAAGTGAAAAAAGAGGCCCTCTAACTTACCCGGATGTTGCTTTCTGATCTATTCCTGAAACAGCCACGTCGAAAGATACCGTTCCCCTGTATCGGGTAAAATAACGACTATCATCTTTCCCTTGTTCTCGGGGCGCTTTGCGACTTCAAGTGCTGCCCACGCTGCGGCACCGCTTGAGATGCCGACAAGAACGCCTTCTTCTTTGGCCAGACGTCGCGCTGTTGTTCCCGCATCATCGTTTGTTACTTGAACTATCTCATCTATGACCTTTGTGTTTAGTATTTCGGGAACGAAGCCGGCGCCTATTCCCTGGATCTTGTGCGGCCCGGATTTTCCTCCGGAGAGGACCGGCGAATCTTTTGGCTCGACGGCTATTATCTTAACGGAAGGCTTGCGGGCCCTTAGAACTTCGCCGACGCCGGTTATAGTTCCCCCCGTGCCGACTCCGGAAATGAAGATGTCTATCTTGCCGTCCGTGTCTTTCCATATCTCTTCCGCCGTGGTCTTTCTGTGCACCTCGGGGTTGGCCGGATTTTTGAACTGCTGGGGCATGAACGAGTTTTTGTTCTCAGCGACAAGCTCTTCGGCCTTTTTAATGGAGCCTTTCATCCCTTCGGCGCCAGGTGTTAAGACCAGCTCCGCTCCGAATATCTTAAGCAGTTGTCTTCGTTCCACGCTCATGGTGTCCGGCATTGTGAGGATCAACTTGTAGCCCTTTGCGGCGCAGACATAAGCAAGACCAATGCCGGTGTTGCCGCTTGTAGGCTCGATAACAACCGTATCTTTTTTAATGAGCCCTTTTTTTTCGGCATCTTCTATCATGGAAACGGCTATTCTGTCCTTGACGCTGGAAAGGGGATTGGACGATTCCATCTTTGCTATGACGTCGCCCGCACAGCCCTTCGTAACTTTAGCGAGCTTTAAAAGCGGCGTGTTCCCGGTGAGCATGGTTATGTCGTTGGCTATTTTCATTTTATCTCCAATATTTTTTTTGCCTCGGCAGGCGTTGCTATTTCTCGGCCGACCTCTTTTGCGATACGTGCTATACGTTCTACTAGTTGAGCGTTGCTCTTTGCAAGCTTACCCTTATGATAGTAGATATTATCTTCAAAGCCAACCCTTAAATGTCCGCCCATGACGACGGCCATAACGGAGAGCGGAGTTTCATAGCGACCGACGCCGGCAACCGCCCATGTGTCCTGCGGCCTTATTAGGCGTGTCATGTGGGTAAGGTTATAAGCTTCGCCAGAAAGACCGCCGGGGACGCCAAGCACGAACTGATAGTGAATTGGGTCTTTTAGAAGCCCATTTTTGTGGAGCTTTTGCGCAAGTTCGATGTCGCCTGCGTCATAGACTTCTATTTCCGGGATCACTCCCAGATCCTTCATATGTTTTGCAAGTTTTTCGACATCTTTTGGGTGATTCAGGAAGATGTCGTCACCAAAGTTCATGGAGTTGATATTTAAAGATGCCATCTCCGGTTTTAAATGGATTATCGGCGCTATTCTTTTATCCATTGCCTCTCCTACCGCGCCGCCCGTTGATATCTGAATGATAGGTTTTGGATCGCAGGCCTTTCTTATGGCATCGATAGATGCCCTGAAGTCCTCAAGCGCCTGAGAGGGCTTTCCGTTCTTGTCCCTTACGTGAAGATGGATGACAGATGCCCCGGCATTGACGCATGCCGCCGCATCTTTTGCATGTTCCTCCGGTGTAATGGGGAGGTTCGGGTTCATCTCTTTAGTCGTCTCCGCGCCGGTTACGGCGACCGTGATTATCAGCTTTTCCATGGGCTTTTTATAGCCGATGGCGCGGTGGAGGTAAATAAAATAAGTGTCCGACACTTTTGCTACCGCCAAAAAAACGTGGCGGGGCAAAAGATAGTCGGACACTTACGATAGGAACACTTACGATGGGCTTGCATTTGGGGGTGGATGATGTTAGGAAAAGCCACACTTTATGAAAGATAATATCATAGGAATTATAGGCGGAAGCGGGCTCTACGCCATGCAAGGCTTTGAGATTATTGAGGAAAAAAAGGTCTCCACCCCTTTTGGCGAACCCAGTGACAAGGTAGTACTCGGGACCCTTTCAGGCATAAAAGTGGCATTTTTACCAAGACACGGGGTCGGCCACAGAATTCCGCCGGGTAAGATCAATTATCGGGCCAATATCTGTGCCATGAAGAGGCTCGGTGTTAACTCACTCATCTCCGTGAGCGCCGTGGGAAGCCTTAAGGAAGAGATCAAACCGGGGCACCTTGTCATCGTAGATCAATTCATCGACCGCACAAAGTTCAGGGCTCAGACCTTCTTTGAGGATGTGGTTGCGCACGTTGCATTCGCTAAACCGGTCTGCGCAAACCTTGCGTCATCTCTTTACGATGCGGCGAAATCTCTGGGCATCACGGTCCACGCAAAGGGGACATATGTCTGCATGGAAGGGCCGGCGTTTTCGACTCGTGCCGAATCTCTCCTTCACAAGGCGTGGGGCGCGGACCTTATCGGCATGACGAACATGCCCGAGGCAAAGCTCGCGCGCGAGGCCGAAATATGTTATTCCACGATAGCGCTCTCTACGGATTACGATGCATGGAAAGACGAAGACCACGTCGACGTGGTCGCGGTGCTTGAGATAATAAGAGCGAATGTTGCCAATGCGCAGGCGGTCATCAAGGCGGCGCTTCCAAAGATAGCTGAAGATAGGAACTGTGCATGCGCCTCTGCCTTAAAAGGCGCGATAATGACCGACCCGAAATTGATACCAAAAGATGTGAAGAAGAAATTGGAACCGATAGCGGGAAGGTATCTTAAATGAGGTCATTGCGAGGAGCCACAAGCGACGAAGCAATCCAGTGCGCTAGATTGCTTCGCCCTTCAGACTCGCAATGACATGTTTCTATGTCAATATTAGTCGTCGGTTCTGTTGCATATGATGATCTTGAAACGCCTGCCGGAGTACGTGAGCGGGCGCTTGGTGGCGCCGCAACGCATTTTGCCACAGCGGCAAGTTTTTTCACAGACATCAAGCTTGTCGGCGTAGTAGGGAACGATTTTAATGATGAACATATCGACTTTTTGAAGAGCCGCAAGATCTGCCTTAAGGGCCTTGAGGTCAATGCGAATGGAAAGACGTTCTACTGGAAGGGGAAGTATGGCAAGTCCTTGAACGAAGCGCAGAACCTTGTGACCGATCTCGGCGTCTTCGCAGATTTTAAACCAAAACTTCCGGATGAATATAAACACTGTGATTACGTTTTTCTCGCCTGCATCCATCCGGAACTACAGCTGGATGTCCTTGATCAGGTAAAAGGATCGAAACTGATAGCCTGCGATACGCGCGAGATATGGCTCAATAATAAACTTGAAGATGTAAAGAAAGTGGTCGCCAGAACGGACCTTCTTATCATCAATGATGAGGAGGCGAGACTCTTATCGGGCGAACATAATCTTGTGATCGCCGCAGAAGCCATACGCAGGATGGGGCCCAAGACGCTCGTAATAAAGAGGGGCGAGCACGGGGCCATGCTCTTTACGGATGATACCATGTTCTATGTCCCAGCAATGCCGCTCCGCTTGGTGAAAGACCCGACCGGCGCAGGCGATACCTTTGCCGGGGGATTTCTTGGATATCTTGCAAAGGCGGAACAGGTGAACGATTCGACTCTCAGACAGGCGATGGTGTCGGGTTCCGCTATGGCGTCATTTAATGTTGAAGATTTCAGCCTGGACAGGCTCCGCACATTGACATGGAACGAGATACAAGAGAGGATGCACGAGTTCAAAATCCTCTCCCATTTTGAACTATGAACATAGGCGAATATTTAAAGAGCGAACGTGAATCGCGCGGCATCGAGCTTCAGCAGATAGCCGACATCACAAAGATATCCATCCGCCACTTGAAGGCCATGGAAGAGGGTAAGCTCGACGTCCTGCCGAGCCGCGTCTTTGTGAAGGGCTTTATAAAGGCATATTCCAAGAGCATCGGGCTGGAGCCGACAGACGTTCTCTGTAAATATGAAGAGTCGCTTCGTGGCGCCGCGCCTCAAGAGAGGGAGGCGTTCAAGCCGAAGATCTACACGCCGCCCCCGATGCAAAAAGCAAAGGCCAAAGAGAAAGAAAAGAAGCCGCGCAAAACTATTGAGCTACCAAAGATCCATTTAAGCGGCAGAACCGCATTTTTCATCATTGCCGCGACCGTCATTGTTCTTTCGATCATCTTTTCGCTGAAACAATAGTATTATGGAACAAAAGAGCAAGGCACTTATCCTTAAGGTGAGCGATTTCGCCGAGGCGGACCGGCTTGTGACCTTCTTTACCGAAAACCACGGAAAGGTCAAAGGCGTCGCCAAGCATGCGAAGAGATCCAAAAAACGTTTTGGAGGCGGCGTTGAACCGGGGAGCCTTGGGAAGATCTCTTATGTCGAAAAGAACGGCGCCGAACTTGTAAGGATAGACGAGTTCATAGTGGATTCGCCCGTATGGAAGCTGACATCCAGCCTTGAAAAGATATCGGCGCTCAATATCACACTTGAGCTCGCGGACCGAATGCTTCCGCCGGGCCACGCCTCAAGAGAGCGGTTCGCGCTCATTGGCAGATGGATAGATTTTTTAGGCTCTAACGAGCCCCTTTTATCGCACAAACACGCCTTCTTCTATAAATGGCTCCTCGCCTGCGGGCTTGAGCCTGTGTTTGACAGGTGTTCGGTTTGCGGAAATGCCGTTTCGGCAGCCGGTAACCGCATCCAGAGCTCCCACGGTGGCGTTGTTTGCGCCTCTTGCTATAGACCTCTGCCGGGTGATATAATGGTCTCGACCGAAACGCTTAAATATCTTCAGGCGTTCAAGCTGGGCAGATTGTTCGAGGGCGCCGATAAGGACGCCGACAGGATATTTGAGATGCTTTTGATCCATGCGGTCGGAAGGGACATTAAGTCTTTTGATATTGCAAGGAGGATGGAACTGTAAAAAATGGACTCTTTTTCAAAACAGTTCAAGATAGCGCTCGGGATATCTATCCTTTTGCACATCCTTATCGTGATCTTCTTTCAGTACGCGCAGAACATCTTGAACCTTTCCAAGGACGAGGCTACTCCCATTGAGGTCTTCCTGAAACAACCGGACGGCGGCTGGAAGCTGGCCGATATTCCCGAGCCAAAGGTTCAGCAAAAACCCGACAAGTCAAAGTTCTTAGGTATGTATAACCAAAAAGTGCCTCAGGAGACCGTTGCAAAGAACCAGCCCCTCGTCAGAGGTGAAGGTCTGGGGAAGAAGGAAGAGGGGAAGGGAAAGAAGAAAGATGGGGGAGAGAAGCAAGAGACAAGAAGCAAGAGGCAGGAAACAGCGAAGAAGGATTCGGATATCTATGCGATGAAGAAGCCTTACAAGAAAAAGGCCAAGAAAGAACTTAATGAACTTTCATCCGGAGCGCCGATAGGAAGTCAGGCGCAGATGCCGGAAGATTATTATCCCGATTACAAATACGGCGATCATACTTACATAAATGTCCTAAGATATCCGGAGATCGAATATTTCGTGAGGCTCAAGAGGATATTCAAGATGACATGGAACCCTGTTTCGGCGCTTAGAGCCGATATGCAGGGGATGTCGGTATCTAGAGGACAGGTGTCCGTAGTGCTCGCGGTGAGCGTCGATAAAAACGGAGGACTCTCCGAGCTCTTTGTGCTTAGAAGCTCCGGCCTGCCCCATTACGATAGCGAAGCCATTAGGGCAGTGAGGTCATCATCGCCATTCTCGGCCCCACCTTCAAAGTTCGTTGAAAAGGACGGAATGCTTCATATGAGCTGGACGTTCGTCGTCTATATATAATCTACGATTCGCAGCGCTCGCCGCACTTGCGGGCCACCTTCAGGCGCGGGTCCTTGACGGCTCTAGCCTCATCAAGTCTTTTGCGGAAAGTGGTCTTTGGGGCGCTCTTTACAAGGTCGGGATTTGTCCTGCACTCTTCCGCTATCTTTATCATGGCATCGCAGAAGGCGTCGCAGGCGGCCTTGTTCTCCGTCTCTGTTGGTTCTATCATGATAGCGCCATGGACGATTAACGGGAAATAGATGGTCGGCGGATGCTGGCCGTAGTCCATGAGCCTCTTTGCAATATCGAGCGTTTTTACATCATGCTCGTTCTGGAACTTGTCCGAAAAGACGCATTCGTGGAGCGAAGGGGTGCAATAGGGAACGTAATAATCCTGTGAGAGCCTTGCCTTGATATAAGCCGCGTTAAGCACCGCAAGTTCTGTGGCTCGTTTGAGTCCGTCTGGGCCCATCTCTCTTATATAGGTATATCCGCGAACAAGCACGGAAAAGTTGCCGTAGAACGCCTTTACGCGGCCGATGCTTCTGTCATTCCCGCGCAAGCGGGAATCCGGTGAATTCGGGAGATCCCCACTTTTGTGGGGATGACAGACTGGATTAGGAAGGAACGGGACCAACATCTTCTTAACTCCTATCGGGCCGGAACCAGGACCGCCGCCGCCGTGCGGAGTTGCAAATGTCTTGTGCAGGTTGAAATGCATCACATCTACGCCAAAGTCCCCGGGGCGTGAAATTCCCATGAGCGCATTAAGATTAGCGCCGTCCATATAAACAAGCCCGCCCTTGGCGTGAACTATATCTGCAATTTCCTTAATGTGAGTTTCGAATATCCCAAGTGTGTTGGGGTTAGTTATCATTATCGCCGCAACGTCTTCATCCATTACCTTGGCAACCGCTTCGGGCGTTAAAAGCCCCTCTTCGTTCGATTTTGCTTCGACGACAGAATATCCGCATATGGCAACGCTTGCCGGGTTGGTGCCGTGGGCACTGTCGGGGATTATCACCTTCTTGCGCAGATCGTCTTTGGATTCATGATAGGCCCTCACGCAAAGGATGCCGGTCATTTCTCCGTGGGCGCCTGCACAGGGCTGAAGGGTGACGGCGTCGAGTCCCGAGATCTCTGCCAGATAACTTTCAAGTTCTTTGATGAGCTTTATATTCCCTTCAACCGTTTCAACCGGCTGATAAGGATGAGTATTTGCAAATCCTTCAAAGGTGGGCGTTAGGTCGGCCACCTTTGGATTGTATTTCATCGTGCAGGAGCCAAGAGGGTAAAATCCTGCGTCCTTGTTGTAGTTGTATGTTGAAAGCCTGACAAAGTGGCGGACAACATCTGCTTCTGAAAGTTCTGGAAGGGCCGCGCTTTCTTTTCTGAGGATACCTTTGGGGACCTCTGCAATCGGGACGTCGGATGGTGGGAGAGAGTAGCCCGTCCTTCCCTTTACGCTCTGCTCGAACAATGTAGATTCTTCTAGTAGCATATTTTCCTCCCCCCTCGACAATGCCCGGGGCATGCTTACAAAAGAGGGGAGAGCTCTTTTGCCAGCGTATCTATCTCTTCCTTGCTGTTAAGTTCGGTCACGCAGACCAATAGCTCGTTCTTATATTGCGGATACCATTTGCTTAGAGGGACCCCCGCAAATATATTCTTCTTCGCCAGCGCGTGGGTTGCCTCTTCAGCCGGTCTTTTGAGTGTCACCACAAATTCATTGAACGTCGGCCCGCTAAAACGCATCACGCATGACGCACCACGCATGACGGATTTTGCATATTCTGCCTTATTGAAGTTCAGCTCCGCGAGCTTCTTAAGCCCTTCTTTCCCGAGCATCGCAAGATAAACGGCGGCCGTTGTTGCGCAAAGGGCCTCATTAGAGCAGATATTGGAGGTTGCCTTCTCGCGCCTTATATGTTGCTCGCGCGTTGCAAATGTAAGCACATATCCGCGCTTGCCGTCGGTATCGACCGTTTCGCCGACGATGCGTCCCGGCATCGAGCGGAGATATTTATCCTTTGCCGCGAAAATTCCAAGATATGGGCCGCCAAAATTAAGACCGCAGCCAAAGCTCTGTCCTTCGGCACATACTATATCGGCGCCAAGTTTCCCGGGGGCTTCAATGAGCCCCATGCTTATGGGTTCCGGTGTGCTGGTTATAAAAAGGCCGCCGGATGAATGGGCGATATCGGCAAGTTCCGGAAGGGAGTCAACAACGCCGAAGAAGTTGGGGTATCCCGCAATGAACCCGGCCGCTTCTTTATTGCAGGCGGCTTTGAGAAATTCCCTGTCAATGGTGCCGGATTCTGTGTGTGGTACCAGCACGATCTCGGTGCCCGATGGCCTTAAAAGGGTCGTTATTACCTCGCGGTATTCGGGGTGAACTGTGTCTGCAACGAGTATCTTTTTTCTCTTGGTCAACTTTGTTGCAAGAAGAGCGGCCTCTGCCGTTGATGTCGATCCGTCGTAGTGTGAGGCGTTCGTCACATCCATTTCAAATATGCGGCATATCATCGTCTGATATTCGAATATCGTTTGAAGGGTTCCCTGGCTTATCTCCGGCTGATAAGGCGTGTATGGTGTTACGAACTCGCTCCTGGAGACGACCGCCTTTACAGCCGCCGGGACGTAGTGCCTGTAGGCGCCGGCTCCGAGGAACGACGAGGCAGAAGAGTTGTTCTTTTCCGAAAGCTCCTTTAAATGCGAGACCAGCTCCATCTCCGACATCGATCTAGGAAGGTTCAAAGGGCTCTTGAAGCGCAGATCCTTGGGAATGGAAGTAAAAAGGTCATCGACGTTTTTCGCGCCGACAACCTTTAGCATTTCAGTTATTTCGGATTCAGTGTGCGGGAGGTATCTCATTTTAATTTGTTCATCCTTCAACTGGCTCAGGATGAGCGGGCTTGATGATGCTTATGCCTTTTCTTCATTAACGAAAGCTTCGTAATCCTTTGCGCTTAAGAGATCGTCAAGTTCCGTTCTGTCCGAAAGCTCGATCTTGGCAATCCAACCCTCGTTGTGAGGTTCGGCGTTGATGATCTCGGGGTTCTCTTTTAAGGGGTCGTTCACTTCGATTATCTTCCCTGATATGGGGGCGTAGACGTCGGAGACCGACTTGACCGATTCGACAACTCCAAAGGCATCGCCCTTTGCCACCAATTCGCCCTCGTTGGGGAGTTCGACGTAGACCACATCTCCCATCTGCTCCTGAGCGTAGTCTGTGACCCCGACCGTGGCCAATTCGCCCTCTATTCGTACCCATTCGTGTTCCCTTGTGTATTTTATGTCATCGGGAAATTCCATAGTTGCCTCCACTGTGAGTCATTGCGAGGAGCGTATGCGACGAAGCAATCTCCTTCGGGGGATCGCTTCGCTTACGCTCGCAATGACGTTAACGTTTTTTATAGAACGGCGTATCAACGATTTCAGCTAATCTTTTGTTTCCTCTTATGTCAATAAGAATTTTAGAACCTATCTGTGAGACGGCGACGGGGACATAGCCAGTGCCTATCGCCTTTTGTAAAGAGGGGGACATTGTGCCGGAGCAGACGCGCCCTATTTCGTCATGCGTATTGCGTTGAGCGTCATGCGTAAAGATCTTGTAGCCCTCTCTCGGGATACCCTGATCAACCATTCTAAAACCTACGCATTTTCTTTTTGGGCCTTCTGCCTTTATCTTTTCGAAAATCTCCTTGCTCATGAAGTCGCCGGGCTTGTCCATCTTAACGACCCATGAAAGACCTGCCTCGAAGGGATTTGTCTCGTCATTTATTTCGTGTCCGTAGAGAGAATATCTCATCTCAAGGCGAAGGGTATCCCTTGCGCCGAGGCCTATCGGCTTTAGGCCCCTTGGCCTTCCTGTCTCTATGAGAGAGCTCCAGATGTCGCTTGCGTCCGAAGGGCCAGAGAAGATCTCAAAGCCGTCCTCTCCGGTATAACCCGTGCGGGCGACTATGCAGTTGGGTTTTCCGGCTACCTTTCCCGATGCAAAGTGAAAGAGCTTCAATGTGTCGAGGTTTATATCCGTTAACGGTCTAAGTATCTCGGCAGCCTTCGGCCCTTGTAGCGCGATGAGACCGAAGTTATCGCTCTTGTTCGTGACCGTAACGTTTCCCTTTTTGTGAGACATTACCCATGCCCAGTCCTTGTCTATGTTTGCGGCGTTGACGACAAGCATCAGATGCTGGGAGTTAAACCTGTAGACTATGACGTCATCGACAAGCCCACCCCTGTCGTTTGGGAGGAGTGAATAAACCGCCTGTCCGTCGGCGAGTTTTGAGGCGTCGTTGGTCGTGAGATATTGAACGCATTCAAGCGCATCGGGTCCTGAAAAATCGAACTCGCCCATGTGGCTTACGTCAAAGAGCCCGGCCGATGTCCTTACTGTGTTGTGCTCATCGATAACTCCGGAATAGAGGACCGGCATCTCCCATCCCCCGAACTCTACCATCTTTCCTTTTAGTTTGATGTGGTCGTTATATAGCGGTGTCCGTTTCATAGTTGATTACGTGTGATGGGTAATGGGTGATGAGAAAGATTTTCTCATCAACTCATAACTCATTACAGTATTTTTTAACAGCATTGCGATAGTCATCGGCCCCACGCCGCCGGGGACCGGTGTTATCCATGCCGCATTCTTTGAAGCTTCTTTAAAATCAACATCTCCCGTAAGTTTTCCGCCTTCGAGCCTGTTTATCCCCACATCTATCACCACGGCTCCTTTCTTTATCCAGGCGCCCTTTATAAAATCAGGCTTGCCGATCGCCGCCACCACGATGTCGGCGTTTCTCACAACACCGGGGAGGTCCTGCGTGCGGGAATGGCAGACCGTTACCGTTGCATGGCGCTCAAGAAGCATTACCGCCACGGGTTTGCCTACTATGTTACTCCTTCCAACGACCACCGCGTTCTTTCCCTTAATGTCGACACCTGTGGAGTCTATAAGGTCCATAACGCCCAGAGGGGTGCAGGGTCTTAGACCATTTTGCCCAGAAAGCAGTCTTCCAAGATTTACAGGATGAAAACCGTCAACATCTTTCGATGGGTCTATTGCATTCAATACTTTTTCGGAGTCTATCTGTTTTGGGAGGGGGAGTTGGACAAGGATGCCGTGCACGTTCTTGTCATTGTTTAGTTTTTCTATGAGCTTTAAAAGTTCTGCCTCGCTTGTGGTCTCGGGGAGCTTGTTATCCAGACTTTTGATCCCGACTTCATTGCAGGCCTTTATTTTGTTGCAGACGTAAACTTCGGAGGCGGGGTTTTCGCCTACGAGGACCACCGCAAGGCCGGGGGTCATCTTTTTCCGGGATATCTCTTCCTTTAATTTTGCCCTTATTTCTCCGGCCCTTGCCTTTCCGTCTATTAAATTTGCCATCGCGGCGCTAACCACTAGCCCCCATGAATAATATTGTCAAATATTTTAGGATTTTGTTAGTATGCCTCCACAATGGAACCGCCGGTCACGGAGCAGATAGAACAAAAAGCGTTATTTATTCAATATTCAGGATAAGCTATGCAACATGTTATAAGTCAAAATTTTTTAACTATTTGCTCCGCGACCGGTGGTTTTCCAACCGTTCCGGGCGTCTATATAATGAAGGGGGATGGGGGGGAGGTCCTTTATATAGGCAAGGCCAAGAACCTGCGAAAAAGGGTTCAAAGCTATTTCAAAAAGGAGGCCGTGGCCCGCCCCCAGATAAAGTTCCTTATGGAGCGCGTTGCCGATATCTCCTTCATAGAGACCAAGACCGAAAAAGAGGCCTTTTTGCTGGAACATAAGCTGATCCAGGAACATAAGCCCAAATATAACATCGAGCTTAAGGATAATAAGACCTTTGCACGTATTAAGCTCACCCTCTCTCACAAGTTCCCCGGAGTTTACATTACGAGAAGGATAAAGATGGATAAGGACAAATATTTCGGCCCATATGTCTCCGCAAAAGAATGCCGCGAGATGTTGGAAGAGCTCGTCAAGTTCTTCAGGATCAGGATATGTTCGGACCCATTCTTTGCGAACCGAAGCCGCCCGTGCATTCAATATGACATTGGAAGATGTACCGCCCCTTGCGTCGGGCTCGTTTCAAAGGAAAAGTATGCCGAGCAGGTCGTTGACGCCGAGCTTTTTTTAAAGGGTGAGAACAAGGACCTGATAGGGGCGCTGAAAAAGAAGATGGGTGCGGCGTCCGAGGTTCTTGATTTTGAAGAAGCGGCAAGGATCAGGGATATTGTTTCCGGCATCAGACGATCTCTTGAAAAACAGAGCGTCCTAACACCCGCAGGCGACGAGAAGATGCCTCGTCTTAACATCTATGAATCGATAGCTCTTAAACTTAAAAAGAAGCTTAAGCTCTCAAAGGATCCGTTGGTCATAGAGTGCGTCGATATCTCCAATATTCAAGGGAATGTGGCCAGCGGCTCCATTGTTGCCTTCGTTGAAGGCCGGCCCGAAAAGAAGAGATACCGCCTCTTCAATATCACGCGAGATGAAACTCCCAACGACTATGCAATGATGCATGAGGTCTTGGAGCGCAGGTTTGCGCACAAAGAGTGGGGCTATCCCGACCTCTTGCTTGTAGATGGAGGGAGGGGCCATTTATCGATGGCGTGCAAGGTGCTTGAGTCGATCGATGTCCAAGATGTGCCGGTCGCCGCTATCGCAAAGATCAAGAGCTCTCATAAAAGGTCGGGCGACTACGCCCGGATCTTTCTACCGAACAGGGTGAATCCGGTCAAATTCAAAAAGGGCGAATCGGCCCTACTATATATGATAAGAATTCGTGACGAGGCCCACAGGTTCGGGATATCCCACTACCGCCGCAGGCACTCCAAAAAACTGACGGAAATTTGACACTTCGTTAAAATTTTATCATTTTTAAAGTCCCTTTTTTATCCGACTGATACGTACTATTCTTTTAATCCATTGAAATTAAAGGTTTTTATAATCACTAATCACTAATCACGGATCACTGTAGTCTTGGCATGCAACTTGCTTAACCAATCAGTAGGAGGCAACAAGATGACAAGAAGAGACGAAGAACTGGAGATGCAGGAACTGGTGGTTGAGCATACACAGGACCCCGGTCTTGACGGCGTCAACACAAAGAACCCAACGGTCCTTTCATGCGGAGGGATCTTTATTCCACGCCCGAGACCGATGGGCAGGAACGATGAGTTATATAAGATCCTTAACACAACTAACAAAGAAGAGCCGACCAAGCTGGTGACCGGCTCCCTGACCTTTAATATTTTACAGGAGGTGCTCCACAAGGAGTCGATGAATTAAAAGGTTGCTAAACCGAAAATCCTGTGCGCCAACAGGTTTTCGGGTAATTCCTCTCTCGAACGCTGAAGGCCCCTGCTAAACCCAGGGGCTTCGGTGTTTTCGGGGGGCACCCGTCACGGAGCAAATATTTTATGGCACAATGTTGATTTGAGTGGGTCGTTTGCGGGCTGATTGAACGGCCGGTAACAGTAGGAAAGCGAGGTGTTAAAAAAGTGGAAATGGGGTCAGAAATGGGGTCACCTCTGAAAGTTATGGGCTTCGGTAATTCGCTATTGAGACTTTTCGATAACATTTATAGGCTCTTCGCGGATATGAGTGGGTCATTTGCGGGACATTTATGCTGAGTAGCTCATAACATTCTTGGGTAAGTAAAAAATGATGAA
>PCWZ01000022.1:16611-16766 GCA_002796305.1 Deltaproteobacteria bacterium CG11_big_fil_rev_8_21_14_0_20_49_13 | reverse complement strand
GATCTTCTCCAATACCCATTTGCTCGGCTACCATCTTCACGACATCATCTATCGTCACATTGTAATACTCAAAATCGCCGCTCATCGCATCCCCCAACTTTACAACCTCTTGCGCAAATTCATTTTCACCCAAGACCCTTTGACCCTTCAACTTG
>PCWZ01000022.1:16480-16578 GCA_002796305.1 Deltaproteobacteria bacterium CG11_big_fil_rev_8_21_14_0_20_49_13 | reverse complement strand
CCGTTTATATGCTTCTGCAAAGACTTTACTGCCCCCGCCGGTTTTGTTCCAAACAGCGCCAGAACTTCTTCAAACGAAACCACATGCCCTTCTTTTAA
>PCWZ01000022.1:16047-16393 GCA_002796305.1 Deltaproteobacteria bacterium CG11_big_fil_rev_8_21_14_0_20_49_13 | reverse complement strand
ACAAAATTGCCTTGTATCGCCCCTGAAATAAGTGGCCAACCTTTTTGTGCCTTCGATTGAACTTCTGCGTATAGGTGAATTGCAGCGACTGCATGATCCGCGACAAAGGAACTTCGCCGGTTTCAAGCAATAGATGTATGGGCACCTCTAAAAACCCCCGCTCATGGTGAGCCTGTCGAACCATGAAAATATAAACCCTTGATTTCCCGTACTCATCCTTCGACAAGCTCAGGATGAGCGGGGTGTTTAAGAGGTTTTTAGAGGTGCCCGTATGTGGTTCGGCATTAATACGTAGGCAAAAAGGACAAACTTGAACCTTTCTGGTGTTATCGAACATTTATGAAAA
>PCWZ01000022.1:15726-15953 GCA_002796305.1 Deltaproteobacteria bacterium CG11_big_fil_rev_8_21_14_0_20_49_13 | reverse complement strand
TGGCGGACCGGAAAATTGCTGATTTAGATGCAGTTGAATATGTTGGTTCGATTACGAAAGTAAAGAGTAAAGACTTGACCCCTGTACCCCTGTACGAAAGTAAAGAGTAAAGACTTGACCCCTGTACCCTGTACTTGACCCCTGTACCTGTAGAGGGATAACGAGTCCGATTCCAGCATCAGCGGAACATTCGATTGCAGGCTCGCCTTTATAACTGAAGGGACCTG
>PCWZ01000022.1:13873-15697 GCA_002796305.1 Deltaproteobacteria bacterium CG11_big_fil_rev_8_21_14_0_20_49_13 | reverse complement strand
ACATTTGGTAGCTACGGCGCCGATGCCTGGGCGCTCTTCTCACGTTAGAACTTGTCTTTTGATCCGCATCTATATATAAGCCCCCATCATGTCATTCATCGAACTTGTCAAAAAACGCAGGAGCATACGAAAATTCAAACCGGATCCTGTAAGTAACGAACAGGTCATGCAGGTCCTTGAGACTGCGAGGCTTGCGCCGTCCGGGAACAACAGCCAGCCGTGGCGGTTCGTGATCGTGCGTGACGAAAAGATTAGGCGTGCGCTTTACGAAACAAGCGGACAGCAGAGATTTATGCTGGAAGCACCGATGGTGATAGCCCTGCTTGCCGATATAACCTGCCGAGTTCCGTCTCCGGCATCGGTCAACCATCCGGAGAACGCCGATAACCTAAGAAAGATCATCCGGGATACGTCTATCGGCGGCGAACATGTAGCCCTTGCGGCAACGGATCTCGGCCTTGCAACATGCTGGAACGCTATGTTCGCGCAGGGTGACGTGAAACCAGTTCTTAAAGTCCCTGACGACCATTATGTTGTGGCGATCTTTGCCCTTGGATACGCGAATGAAGCCCCTCCGATGCGCCCGCGCAGACCGCTCAAGGAACTTATCTATAATGAAGAATTCGGGAAGAGATAATTAAAGCCCTAGGGCAAATAACCACAAGGCGGAGTCAAAAGTTCCAAGGCCAATAAAAATTCTTCTTTCAAGATAGTATAAAACATTGTACCATGCGTTTCCAAAATAAGGAGAATCAACAAAATGGCCACATTACAAGACCTCTTAAAAAAGACGATCGATTCCGGCGCAAGCGATCTTCATATATGCGCAAAACAACCCCCTAAAATAAGGATAGACGGTTCGCTCAGGACCATAGAAGGGGCAAAACCGCTCTCAGCCGAAGAGACAAAGGCGTTATGCTTTGAACCTCTCTCGGAAGAACAGAAAAAGCGCCTTGTGCTGTCTAAAGAGCTCGATCTCTCATTCAGCGTGGGCGAAAAGGCCCGTGTCAGGGCCAACATCTTCTACCAGATGGACACTGTGGCCGGCGCGTTCAGAAACATCCCGTATAAGATACCGGCCGCCGAAAAGCTTGGAATTCCCGATGCTATAATGAAGCTGACGGAAAAACCGAGGGGTCTTGTGCTTGTTACGGGTCCTACCGGAAGCGGGAAATCCACAACGCTTGCAGCAATGATCGACAAGATAAATGAAACAAGACCTGATCATTTAATAACCATAGAAGACCCAATAGAATATCTCTATCAGCCAAAATTGGCCCTTCTTAACCAACGCGAGGTCGGCTCTGACACGAACACTTTCGCTTCGGCCCTCAAATATATATTAAGACAGGACCCTGACGTTGTGCTGATAGGCGAAATGAGAGACCTTGAGACCATCCAAGCGGCAATAACGACCGCTGAAACCGGCCATTTGGTCTTTGCGACACTTCACACGAATACCGCCGTTCAGACGGTGGACCGTATAATAGACGTCTTTCCCCCGCATCAGCAGCCTCAGATAAGGACCGAGCTTTCGTTCATATTAGAAGGCATAATATCGCAACAGCTGATACCGAAAATAGGCGGAGGCAGAACTCTGGCGCTTGAGATGCTCTTCCCCACCTCCGGCATCAGGAACCTCATCCGCGAGGCAAAGACGCATCAGATCTATTCGCAGATGCAGATGGGCCAAGAAGGGACAGGCATGAGGACCATGAACCAGTCGCTCGCAACCCTTGCCAAGGGAGGGGTCATCTCCGAAGAGGACGCATTCTCCTTCTGCGTCGATGCCGAGGAGTTCAAGGCGCTTATGGGCAGAAAACT
>PCWZ01000022.1:4429-13853 GCA_002796305.1 Deltaproteobacteria bacterium CG11_big_fil_rev_8_21_14_0_20_49_13 | reverse complement strand
CAGAAAACTAAAATAGTAGACCAACCATTTGACAACTTTTATCTAATGATGTATACGCACGCATATTCTTAAACTTAAGGGGGTATTTCTTATGAAAAGATCCGTTGTTTTGGTAGCATGTCTTACCGTTTGTTTCGTAGCATCGTTTCTTTTTAGTTCCTGTAGCGGAAAAGGAAAGATGCTTGTCACCGTCAACGGAACGGCAATAACCGAAAGTGACCTTGATTTCCTTTCGACGATAAACCCAAGGCTGAAGATGCAATTGAACACGCCTTTCGGAAAGAAACAGATACTCGACAACATGGTAGAGCAGGAACTCCTGTACCAGGCGGCCCTTAAAAGAGGACTTCAGAGAGACGCCAGCGCAAAAGCCAAGATAGAGCTTTATAAGAAGGTCATAATCGCGCAGGCATATATTGAATCGGAAATGAAAAAAGCCGCGAAGGTTTATTATGAGAGCAATAAGGCCGAATTTGAAAGACTGCAGATCTCGGATATCCTTATAAAGTATGCGGCTCCCGCCCAAAAGGATACAAAGGCAAAGAAAGGCGCTCCCGCTCCAAAGGGTAAAGTGACGCGCTCCAAAGAAGTGGCGCTTAAACTTGCAAATGAGATAAAGGCAAAGATCGAAGGCGGCATGGAATTTGCGGCGGCCGCAAAAGAGTACTCCGAGGACACGGTCACGAAGAACAGCGGTGGAGAACTTGGAAGAGTATCGAAGAACGATCCAAGGCTTGAACGCAGAGGCTATGGGCCTCTCCTAGAGAAGGCTTTCTCAATGCAGGTAGGTGAAGTTGCAGGCCCCATCGAAACAAGCGACGGATTTCATTTGATAGCGGTCACAAAGGGCGCAGAACTTGAACCCTTTGAACAGGTCGAACAAGGTATCATGATGAAGATGTCGGGCGAAGAAAGGAACAAGATCCTTGCGGAGCTGAAGAAGAACGCAAAGGTCGTCTACCCCGGTGAAAAGAAGGAAGAGAAGAAACCCGAAGCGGTGAAATCTGCAACGCCTCCGGCACCAACGGCTCCGGTCGCTCCAAACGCACCTGTGACACCGAAAGCTCCGGAAGCGCCCAAGGCCAAATGATAGCCTGACTTAAGGACCTACAAAAAACCCCGAAAAGCAAACGAGCTTTCGGGGTTTTTATTATCTGACAATAATAGTGAACGAACTTGTTTAAAAGACAACCTGATATGCTGTCAAGTTTGTCATAATGCCCGTTCCGCGACCTTAGAGATAAGCGGATGACCGGCTGTCCACTTGCCGAATGGTAGAGTCGATGGATCCTACTCTTCCGCCTCGACCTCTTCCTCTTTTTCCGCAAGTTTGGCTATTGAGATCAGCTTTTCATCCTTTTCAAGCGAGATCAGCCTGACCCCTTGGGTGTTCCTGCCTATAAGACCGACATGTTTTGCATGTGTGCGGATGACCTTTCCCTTGTTCGTGACCATCATTATATCATCGGTATCCGCTATCTGCATCGCTCCGACCACCTTGCCGTTGCGATCGGTCGTCTGAATAGTGATGATCCCGCTTCCGCCGCGACCCTGGATCCTGTATTCGGCAAGTTCGGTCCTCTTTCCGTAACCGTTCTGCGTGCAGGTAAGCATCGGTGTTGCGTTCGTTATTGTCTCCATCGAAACGACCTCATCGCCCTTGCTTAAAGTGATGCCCCACACGCCGTACGTTGCGCGGCCCGTGGAACGGACATCTTCCTCTTTGAAGCGTATGGACTGGCCGTCGGCGGTGGTAAGGAATATATCTTCCTTGCCTGCGGTCAGTTTTACCGACACGACCTCGTCACCTTCCTCTATCTTGGTGGCAACGATGCCTGATGCGCGAGGGTTGGAATATTCCATCAGTTCGGTCTTCTTAACAAGCCCCTTCCTCGTAGCAAGAACGACGAACTTCCCCTCTTCGAACTTTCTTACTGGAAGAATAGCGGCGATCTTGTCGTCGGACGCCATCTGGACAAGGTTGGTTATGGCCTTACCCTTGGCTGTACGGCCGATCTGGGGTATCTCATGGACCTTCAGCCAGAAACCCTTTCCGGTCTGGGTAAAGATCATCACATGGCTGTGGGTTGAGGCTATGAAGAGGTCCGAAACAAAATCCTCGTCGCCCATTGTCATCCCCTGTTTGCCGCGCCCGCCCCTTCGTTGCGCACGATAGATGCTTATGGGGTTGCGCTTGATATAACCAAAATGCGAAACGGTGACGACCATGTCCTCTTCGGCGATAAGGTCTTCGACTGTTAGGTCTTCGGACTTTGCCAGTATCTCGGTGCGGCGTTTGTCGCCGTACTTTTCCTTTATCTCGGATATTTCATTGCTGATGATAGAAAGTATCAATTTTTCACTGGAAAGGATCTCCTTCAACTTTTTGATGAGCTCCATAACGTCTTTGTATTCGGCGATTATCTTCTCGCGTTCGAGGCCGGTCAACTTCTGCAGGCGCATGTCGAGAACCGCCTGCGCCTGGATAGCGGAGAGCTCGAACTTCTTCATGAGTCCGTTCTTGGCCTCTTCGGGGCTCTTGGACCTCTTGATGAGGGCAATAACCTCGTCGATGTTCTCGACCGCTATTTTGAGTCCGGCCAACACATGAGCGCGTTCTTCTGCCTTTCTAAGTTCATATGCGGTCCTTCTTGTAACCACCTCTTTCCGGTGATCGATGAAATGGCCCAGATATTCCTTAAGGTTCAGGACCTTGGGCTGGCTGTTGACGATCGCCAGCATTATCATACCAAAGGTCTCCTGCATCGATGTATGCTTATAAAGCTGGTTCAGGATGACTCCCGCAACTGCGCCCTTCTTGAGCTCGATGGCGATGCGCATGCCGTCCCTGTCGGATTCGTCGCGCAGGTCGGAGATGCCTTCGAGCTTGCCGTCGCGGACAAGCTCCGCGATTCGCTCGATAAGACGCGCCTTGTTCACCTGATAAGGTATCTCGGTGATGATTATGGCCTCGCGGTCTCCGCGCGAAACAGGTTCGATAGAGGCGCGAGCGCGCATCTGAATTATACCCCTTCCCGTTTCGTACGCCTGCTTGATACCGTCGCGCCCGTGAATGAAGGCGGCGGTGGGGAAATCGGGGCCAGGGATATATTTCATCAGCTCTTTTATAGTGAGCGCTGGATCTTTAACTAGAGCAAGAAGTGCCTCGCACACTTCGTTCAGATTGTGCGGAGGGATCTTTGTGGCCATACCCACCGCGATGCCTTCACTCCCGTTGATAAGAAGGTTCGGCGTACGCGAGGGAAGCACGACCGGCTCTTCCGTTGAACCGTCGAAATTTGGAACAAAATCGACGGTCTCCTTGTCGATATCGGAGAGCATCTCTTCTGCTATCTTGGCAAGCCTCGCCTCGGTATAACGGTAAGCGGCCGCAGAGTCTCCGTCGACGCTACCAAAGTTCCCCTGTCCGTCTATCAAGGGATAGCGCATGTTCCAGTCCTGCGCCATGCGGACCAATGTGTCATAGACCGAGGAATCGCCGTGCGGATGGTATTTCTTTAGAACCTCGCCGACCACACCTGCGCATTTCGAATAACGCTTATTTGAAAGAAGACCTTCGCTATACATCGCGTAAAGCACGCGCCTATGGGCAGGTTTTAGGCCGTCCCTGACGTCGGGAAGCGCCCTTCCTATGATAACGCTCATCGCGTAATCAAGGTAGCTACTCTTCATTTCATCTTCGATATTAATCTTGAGTATTTCTGCGGACTTAACCATCTTCTCTTTTCTCCTTTTCTAGGGCAATTCGAAGTGATTATCTATCAATTTTTGGCCCCAAAAGTCAACCGAATAGAAGATGGTTGCGAAACGACAATTGATTCTGTATAGTTGCCTTTCTCATATGTCACAAAAAGAAAAAGACGTGGTCGAAAAGACGGTAATTACACAGGTAACAAAGATAGAAGAAGAGGCCATAAAACATGCCTATCTCCTATTTCTTTCGGGCCCTTTGATCGGAAAGCTTATAAATCTTCAGGAAGGTTCAACAGTTATAGGCCGTTCACCTGACGCCAATGTGGTCATAAACGACCAGAGAATAAGCCGCCAGCATCTAAAGATAGATGTATCGCCGAAGGGCTTCATAATAGAGGACATGGGGAGCACCAACGGCACCTTTGTGAACGGTGAAAGAATAACCGCCAAAAAAGAGCTTAGCGACGGCGACAAGATCCAGATCAGCTCGGTTACCATATTCAAGTTCGCGTTGCAGGGAGAGACCGAGAACATATTCCACAAGGAGCTCTATAAGATGGCCGTTATAGACCCTGTGACCAACGTCTATAACAAGCGTTTTCTTCTGGAGCGTTTGAAAGAAGAGTTCAGTATCTCAAAGAGAAACAAGGCTTCCCTTTCGCTCTTCATGATAGACATCGATCTCTTCAAGAAGGTGAACGACACTCACGGGCATCTGGCGGGAGACATGATACTTCAGCAACTTGCCAGAATATTCAAGGACATGACGCGCAATGAAGACATCCTTGCCCGTTACGGCGGCGAAGAATTCTGCGTTATTTTAAGGGGAACGAACAAGGCCGGGGCGTTCAAGCTTGCCGAAAGGATAAGGACGAAGATAGCCTCCGAGCCGTTCACTTTTGAAGGCCACAAGATACCGATAACCGTATCGATGGGCATATCAAGCCTTAACGAAGGAACGGAACACAAGAACTTTGAAGCGCTCATTAAAGATGCCGATGATAAGCTCTATCAGTCCAAACAATCCGGCCGAAACCGGACCACGATGTAGGGATATAATCTATAAAGGCGACCCAAGGGTGGAAACATACAAGAGGGACGCCGTTATGGCAGGGGACCCCGACGCGGTTGTACGGCCGCGCGACATGCAGGAGGTCATTGAGGTCGTCAAATGGTGCAACGGTAACGGCACTCCCCTCACCGTCTGCGGCGCCCGCACTTCAATGACCGGCTCCTCCGTTGCCGAAGGGGGAATACTTCTTGCCACCGACCGCTTTAACAAGATCATAGACATTGGCGAAAAAGAAGGCCGTGGTTACGCCATCGTAGAGCCAGCCGTTATTGCAAAGGACTTTCAAAGGATAGTAGAAGAGAAGGGGCTTCATTATCCAGTGGCCCCGACATCCTGCGACAACGCCTTTGTTGGCGGCACCGTGGCAACGAACGCGACGGGCGAGGATTTTTATAAATACGGCCCCACAAGGAGCTTTGTAAGAGAGGTATCCTTCATAAAGGCGGACGGGACGACCGGGACATTTTCACGAGGTAGTTCCGCCCCTCCCGCGGCGATCAAGGGTCACGGTGGATATTTCCTTGAAGGCTTCGAAATAGACCGGCTAATAGGTTCGGAGGGGACGCTGGCCGTTATCACAAGGATAGTATTTGACCTCCTTCCCAAGATCCCAAAGATATTTGTAATGCTCGTCCCATTCCCTTCTCACATTGAGGCGCTCTCATTCATCGACGAGACCAACAAGAATAACTACCGGCCACGTGCGATAGAATATATAGACACATTCGCCATCTCTTTAATGAAGACCTGTGACGCCTGCCCAAAGTTCACCGACGATATAAAGGCGTGCCTTTATATAAAGGACGAATCGTTCGATGGTCCGCTTGAACCAATAATTGAAAAGTGGTTCGAACTCATCTCAAAGGCTCTTGAAAAATATCCCCACCTTCTGGAACAGACGATAATAGCCGTGACCGACAAGGAAAAGGAGAATCTCCACGCGCTTCGTCATCAGATACCGCAGGTAATATCGGAGACGAACGAAAAGATAGAAAAAGCCGGTGGCGGCAAGGTGTCGGGCGACTGGTGGGTGCCAAAAGATAAAATGCTCGTCACGATGAAGAAGACATACGAAGAAGCTTTGCCCCTAAATATCGATTTCACCATGTACGGTCACTTAGGCGATGGCCATCCCCACACGACCTACCTTTGCAGGACCTCGGAAGAAAAGGCCAAGGTAAAGGAACTTGTTAAGCTTCAATCCAGACGCGCGGCGGAACTTGGCGGAGGTGTTGCGGGCGAGCACGGAATCGGAAAGATAAAACACGACCTTTTAAAGATACAATACCCGTCCGATGTCATCGCAAAGATGAAAGAGCTCAAGCAAAAGTTCGATCCAAAATGGATACTGGGCCGTGGAAATATATTGGACCTTTAGCAGTAGAATCAAAACTTCGATCGCAGCCTAATTTGACATAATGCCCGTCAGCTATAAAAAGTTAATAGCTATTTAAGGCTAGTGTCTTATCCCCGGCCGTGAACGGCCTCGAAACGACCTGTTACCACGCCCGCGCTTGCCTATGAAACCCACCCTTGGCGCGGCGGTCTTTGTGAAATGTTCCTTGGGAACATCCGGATGTTCGGAAATATTAAGGGTACTGTTCATTATCCTCTCTATATCTCTCACATCGCGGCCCTGGTCCGGCGTTGCGAATGAGATCGCCCGGCCTTCTCTTCCGGCGCGGCCGGTACGGCCTATGCGATGGACATAGTTCTCGGCATCGTCCGGAATATCGTAGTTGATAACGAGTTCGATGCCGATGACATCGATCCCCCTTGCGGCGATGTCCGTTGCCACGAGAATCCTGTATTTGCCCGACTTAAAACCCTGCAACGCCTCTTGTCTCTGGCCGAGAGAACGGTCTGAATGTATCTCAGCCGCGGTGTGGCGCATCTCCCTGATCACCCTTGCCGTCCTTTTTGCCCCTATCTTGGTCCTTGTAAATATCAGCACAGAACCGTGGTATTCAGAAAGTATCTTTCCCAAAAGCCTCGGCTTTGCCTCTTTTCTCACGATAAAAAGCTCCTGCACTATCCCTTCAGCCGCGGTCCCTGTGGGCGCCACTTCCACACGAATGGGAAGTTTCATATAAGCGTTGGCAACGCTGACTATCTCGACCGGTATCGTTGCCGAAAAGAGCATTACCTGTTTTTCCTTAGGCACATAACTAAGGACCCTTTTTATCTGCGGCGCAAAACCCATGTCGAGCATCCTATCCGCTTCATCCAGCACAAGGATCGACACATCGCTCAAAGAGGCGCTCCTTCTTTCAAGATGGTCCATCAGGCGTCCCGGAGTTGCTATAATGACCCTGGGCTTTCTTCTGAGGTCCTGTAGCTGATTGTGCATCGAAGCCCCGCCAATCAGGACCGCCGTCTTTAACCCGAACAGGCTCGCTATTTTCAAAAAGCTCTCGTTCACCTGCAATGCAAGTTCTCTTGTGGGAACAAGCACCAGCCCCTTTCCCTTTATCTGGGCAAGGCGCTGGACCATGGGGATGGCGAAGGCCATCGTCTTTCCCGTCCCTGTCTGGGCGATACCGATCAGGTCCTTCCCTTCCATCGCTATCGGGATGGTCTTTTGCTGGATGGGCGTTGGGGTAGTAAATTTAAGACCTGCTATGATCTCTAAGATCTTGGGCGCAATGTTGAGCCCGAAAAAGCCGTTGTTCATTTTGTCTTCCTCTCTTGTTTTTTTGGAGAGCCTACCCCAGAAACGGATGAAAGTACACCTCAAACTTAACGATGCATATATCAGCCGAACTTTGTCTTAAGATACAAAAGATATCCGCTAAGGAGCAAGGTAAAGCTGTTGGCAAGTATAATGGGCCATTCACCTAAAATAACGCCATATATGGTCCAAAGGGCAACGCCTATGGTGAAGGTGACATACATTACTATAGAGAGGTCCTTTGTGTGACGGGTCCTTCTGACCTTCAGGACCTGCGGCAAAAAGGCCGTACTTGTAAGTACCGCGGCGGTGATCCCGATATAGAAATTATAGTTCATTTTATCTCGCTATTCCCATTCGATCGTTGAGGGCGGCTTGCTGGAGATGTCGTAAACGACGCGGTTAATGCCCTTGACGCCGTTTATTATCCTGTTCGATATCTTCTTGAGAAGTTCGTGCGGAAGTTCGGCCCAGTCGGCGGTCATGCCGTCGGTGCTGTTAACGGCGCGTATGGCAACAACGCGTTCGTAGGTCCTTTCATCTCCCATAACTCCGACGGTGTTGATGGGAAGGAGGACGCAGAACGCCTGCCAGAGCTTGTCGTAAAAACCGGCCTCTTTTATCTCTGCGAGCAGAATATCGTCCGCCTCGCGCAAAAGCTCCAGGTCCTTCTTTGTTATGTCGCCGATAAGTCTTACCGCAAGGCCGGGGCCGGGGAACGGCTGACGGTTGATCGATTCGTCGGGCATGCCGAGGGCTCGGCCGAGCTCACGCACCTCATCTTTAAAAAGTTCCCGCAGGGGTTCTACAAGCTTAAGTCCCATCTTTTCGGGAAGCCCGCCTACATTATGATGGCTCTTTATCATGCATGAAGGGCCTCGGAAAGAAACGCTCTCGATAACATCTGGATAAAGCGTTCCCTGCGCCAAAAACGTGACTTGTGATTCGTGGCTCGTAATTCGTTTTGCCTCATTTTCAAAGACCTCGATAAAGACACGCCCTATTATCTTTCTCTTCTTCTCGGGATCGCTCACACCTTTCAGTTCGTCTAAGAACCGATCCACGGCATCGACACACACGAGGTTCAGCTTGAACTTATCGCGGAACATCTTCTCCACCTTTTTGGCCTCGTCCTTTCGGAGCAACCCGTTGTCGACAAAGATACAGGTAAGCTGGTCGCCGATCGCCTTTTGTATGAGGATCGCGGCAACAGATGAATCGACGCCTCCGGAAAGGCCCAACACAACGTGCTCCTTTCCAACCTTTTCCTTGATGGCCTTCACCTCGTGCTCAATGAACGACTGCATCGTCCACGAGAGCGCGCACTTGCATATATTCTTCACGAAATTGTCGAATATCTTCTTTCCGGCCTTTGTATGGGTGACCTCGGGATGGTACTGCGTGCCTATGAGCCTTCCATCTTTACTTTCCATCGAGGCAACCGGGCAGTCATTAGTAACGGACGTTATAATAAAATTATCGGGAACTTTCACCACCACATCGTTGTGGGACATCCAGACCGTTGCAAGTCCCTTTTCGTTATAGACACCGTCTAGGAGCTTACTTTCACTTTTCCTGATTATCTCGGCAAATCCATATTCGCGAGTTCCGGCAACACCAACCTTGCCGCCCAAGATTCGGGCCATCTCCTGCATGCCGTAGCATATGCCCAGGACCGGGACTCCAAGTTCCAGGATCTTCGGGTCCATTCTGGGAACGCCGTCGTAGCAGATGCGTGCCGGGCTTCCGGAAAGGACTATCCCCTTTGCCCCGAACGCCTTTATTTGTTCCAGCGGCATGTTAAATGGATGTATCTCCGAATAAACATGGATCTCACGAACCCTTCTCGCTATAAGCTGTGTCGTTTGAGAACCAAAGTCTAATACCAATATTTTGTCCATAAGATTACTGTCATCCTGAAGGCCAAAGGCCGAAGGATCCCATTTATACAATTTGATCCAGGAGAT
>PCWZ01000022.1:0-4415 GCA_002796305.1 Deltaproteobacteria bacterium CG11_big_fil_rev_8_21_14_0_20_49_13 | reverse complement strand
ACGAAGCAATCTCCATAAATCAAGTGTTTATGGGGGATTGCCGCGCCCCTTCGGGGCTCGCAATGACAGAGTGAGTAGTTTATAGAGGTGCCCACAAATTCATTCTCCTCTATAATTTGGAGCCTCTTTTGTTATAGCTACATCGTGCACATGGCCCTCACGGAGCCCAGCCGGCGAAATTTTCACGAACTTTGCCTTGGTCTGAAGCTCTGTTATGTTGGCACAGCCCACATAGCCCATGCCGGAACGCAAACCGCCTATCAGCTGGTGGAGAACCTGCGAAAGTCTTCCCTTATGAGGGACCCTTCCTTCGATACCCTCGGGAACAAACTTGTCGGTTTCCGTAATATGACCCTGGCAATATCTCTCTTTGCTCCCCCTGTTCATGGCACCGAGCGAACCCATTCCGCGGTAGCCTTTATAAGGACGCCCCTGATACATGAACATCTCGCCAGGCGATTCGTCGGTGCCGGCAAAGAGAGAACCTATCATTATGCTATCGGCCCCCGCCGCGACCGCCTTCGTGAGGTCGCCCGAGAATTTTATGCCGCCGTCGCCTATCACGGGAATGCCCTTCTTCCTTGCAACCTCGGCACAATTCGCGATGGCCGTGACCTGCGGCATGCCAACGCCAGAAACCACGCGGGTTGTGCATATGCTACCCGGACCCATGCCAACCTTGACGGCGTCCGCACCGTGTTTGATCAGCGCCTCGGCCGCCTCGGCCGTTGCAATATTTCCGGCAACGAGCTCTTTATCTTTGAATTCCTTTTTAAATATCTTGATGGTCTCAAGAACACCCTTTGAAAATGCGTGTGCGGTGTCGATTACAACGCAGTCAACACCGGCTTCAATTAATGCCGCCGAGCGTTCTATCTCTTTAGGCCCCGCCCCGATCGCCGCGCCAACCCTAAGACGCCCGTGCTCATCTCGCGTAGCGTTAGGACTCGTTGTCTGCTTCTCAACATCCTTTACCGTGATGAGGCCCCTCAATTCGCCTGAGGCGTTGACAATGGGAAGCTTTTCTATCCTGTTGGAAAAGAGAAGGTCGCGCGCCTTATCTACCGACTCACCCTCGCGAAGGGTTATGAGCTCTTCAATGGGAGTCATTGCAGAAGAGACGCTCTTTGAATGGTCGCGCGCCGCCACAATATCACGGTTGGTGAGTATGCCCACAAGTTTCCCGCCCCTAACAACCGGAAATCCGGAAACTTTGTGGAGCTCTTTAAGCTCAACCGCCTGCCTGACCGTCTTTTCGGCCTCGATGGTTATGGGCTCAAAAACAATTCCGCTTTCGAACCTTTTGACCTTGCGGACCTCTCTAGCCTGGTCTTCGACGGACAGGTTCCTGTGAATGATGCCGATCCCTCCCTCAACTGCCATAGCGATGGCGGTGGCACTTTCGGTCACCGTATCCATTGCGGCCGAGACAAGCGGTAAGGCCAGAGTGATGCGGGGGGTGAACCTTGTAGAAAGGTCGCAATCTTTCGGCAAAACGCTCGTTTCTTGGGGAATTAGAAGAACATCATCAAAGGTTAACGCTTCTTTGATATCAAACATGCGGGGCTCTTAGCTAAAATCCCCAAAAGTGTCAACTGTAATCGCGAGCGAAAACGAAGCGATCTCCCCAAATAGGGACAGACTTCATCGCCGCCATGACCAACGGCCCCGGTATTTTTATGGAGCATCCGTTATGAGAAGTCCTTTATAAATGGCTGTCATTTTTTCCTTCCATATTGAATATTTGTATGTTAGCCCCCTCCTCACTTAAAATAAAAAACACCCCCACCTCAACCAGTTCGGGGCAAGGAGAAACGTATGTCAGGACATTCAAAATGGGCGACAATTAAACACAAGAAAGGCGCAGCCGATGCAAAGAGAGGCAAGCTATTCTCTAAGTTTATCAAGGAGATAGCGGTTGCTGCAAAAATTGGCGGCGGCGACCCGGACAAAAACCCGAGGCTCCGCACCATTATCGAAAAAGCAAGACAGTATAACATGCCGAACGACAACGTCACCCGCGCCATCAAACGCGGTTCCGGCGAACTCGAAGGCGTTACCTATGAAGAGATAACCTATGAAGGCTACGGCATCGGCGGGGTCGCCATGCTTATCCAGTGCCTGACGGACAATAACAAGAGAACGGTCGCCGAGCTCCGCCACATGATCTCCAAGGGCGGCGGGAACCTTGGCGAAGCCGGTTGCGTTGCATGGATGTTCAACAAAAAAGGCGTGTTAACATTCGACGAGACAGTCACAGAAGACCAGCTTATGGAAGTAGCCCTCGAGGCCGGTGCCGAGGATATCGTCAACTTAGGCAACGGTCACGACGTTATTACAGATCCGAGCTCATTTGACGCCGTTAAAAAGGCCTGTGAAGATGCGGGACTTAAACCTATCGAAGCCGGCGTTGAGATGGTCCCTCAGAACGAGATAAAGCTCGCCGGCGACGATGCAAGAAAGATGCTCAACCTCATGGAGAACCTGGAAGACCACGAAGACGTCCAAAACGTCTACGCTAATTTCGATATAGACTCGAGCGAAATAGAAAAACTGTCCTAACCCGGCCAGCAAGGATACAGGCCAGCAAAGCCAGCAAGGTTAATGAGATGGCTAATTCGAATTTTCAGGATTTGGAAGTTTGGAATGAAGGAAAAGATCTGGCAATTCAAATCTTTAACATCTGGCAAAAAATAGATAACAAAGGTTATTTTTCACTCCAAGATCAGATGCAACGGTCCGCGTTATCAATACCCTCCAATATTGCAGAAGGAAGTGAACGAAAAAGCGCAAATGAATTTATGCGATATCTTTATATTGCAAAGGGGTCAACCGCTGAACTAAGGACCCAACTTTATATATTCGGTGAACTTGAACTTTCGGACAGCATTGATGTTAATGCCATTGTAGAAAAAACACCTGTTTTATCTAGAAAAATATCAAGGTTGATTTCAGCAGTCAGCAACAGCAAGCCTTCTTAGCCTTGCTTGCCTTGCTTGCCTTGCTGGCCTTGCTGGCAAATGATTATAATTGGAATCGATCCGGGAACCCAAACGACCGGCTGGGGAATAGTTAAAAAGGACGGCCACAGTGTAACCCATGTAGATAACGGTGTCATATCCCCTTCTGCCAAACTGGACCTTGCCCAAAAACTTTTACACATCCATAAAGAGCTGACGCTTATCATCAGGCAATATAAACCGGAATGCGCAGCGGTTGAAGAGGTCTTTGTTGCAAAGAACGTCCGCTCGGCCCTCATACTGGGCCACGCAAGAGGCGTTGCCCTCCTTGCCGTATCGCAGGCGGCGCTTCCAGTTCACGAATATTCTACGCGTGAAATTAAGAAGGCGCTGGTAGGATACGGCAACGCCGAAAAAGCTCAAGTTGCAATGATGGTTAAGAACTTGTTGAAGCTCCCCGAAGTGGCATCGCCCGACGCCGCAGACGCGCTAGCCGCCGCCATCTGCCACGCCCAGACGAAACATTTTACATAGGACCGGCAAGCAAAGCCGCGGCTTCATTGGGGGTCACCTCTTTCAGAGGTGACCACGAAATTGTTTTTTTATGCCTCTCAGCGGCCTCAATAAACCACTTCTCCTGCCACATCGGAAAAACCGGATCCGGGAAAAATGGATGCGCGCACTTTCTTGCAATCTCCCTCCGCGGCATGATAAAGGGCGCTCCTCTTCAGGATGCCAGACCAGTCGCCTTTAACACTGTTTGTTATCGCCAAGACCGCATCTAGATCTTCATCCGTGATCGGGTCTTCCGTGTCTCTCACAAGGCAATCAATGCCCTCAAAAACCCTGCTAATAACGCTATCCGGCGAACAAAAGAGCCACTTGGCGCCATTAACCATAGCATTCATCCCCCACTTTTGTGTTGCAAGGTCATAAGCAAAAACGACCGTCCCCTTATTATAAAGACCTATCGGAACCTCGCTGTTTATGTCTACTTGAAAGAAGAACTTCTTTGCAGTTTTATAGGTCGATATATCGAAATTGTCGTTAAACCAATCATCCCTGTTGCAGGCCGTCCGAGCGTACCACTCGTTATGGTGCTGGCCAACGTTAGTAGCCTCAAAATTGACGCCATCGAACGAAATATCCAGTATGGCGCCTACCCAAGCCGGAACCTTACTGCTCACTGCTGCTGTTGGTGTTGTCATATGATCTTCCTCCTGACCGCCATGGCTATTATATGACACAAAAAATGTCTAGGACTTTTTAAAGAAACGTAAAACGGGGTCAAAAACGGTCAAAAACGAAAACGAAAACGGGGTCACGAAAACGAAAACGGGGTCAGGCTGAATCAAATCAAAAACGAAAACGAAAACGGGGTCAGGCTGAACTATTTAACTATTGACAGCGAGTTAAATATTACATTAAAACGTAAAACGGGGTCAGGCTGAACTA
>PCWZ01000021.1 GCA_002796305.1 Deltaproteobacteria bacterium CG11_big_fil_rev_8_21_14_0_20_49_13 | reverse complement strand
GCAGCTTAAATTTTCCAGGCGATGCCGATATTATCATAAGAGGTGAGAATGCAAGCGACAAGTTTGGCTATCCTGTTCGTTGATTGTTCCTTTCGGCTCTTCGCGGATTTGAGTGGGCCTTTTGCGGGACATCTATGCTGAGCGGCTCATGACATTCTTGGGTAGGTAAAAAGCTATCCATCATGTGGCGCGCCGGCCCCCGAAGGGAGATCCGGTGCACGCCACATGTGGGCAACTTTTTGCGTCATACTCAAGAAGTAGTTACCCACCCACGCGCACACCAGCTCCTTACGGGCTGGTGCGCGTGCGCGGATAATTATTCGTCGCGCTTGAAAACAACTTTCTTTTCATTTATAAACAGATGATTCACGTCTAATCGCTTCTTCCCGCCATCTTGTCCCGCAAAAGGCCCACTCAAATCCGCGAAGAGCCACTTAATGAAATACCACATTTTCAATCACTTGCCAAGCTTTTCTATAACTTACTTCTAGAATTTGCTTGAGTAGTTACGAAATCTGGTCCAAAAGGCAACTTTGAGGGGGCGATATGCCGATAATAGTACTGTTATGACAGATACCCCAAAAGTTACAGAGTATACTCCCATCCTGATTCAAATGGCCGATTCCTTTGCCGTCAAAGATGAAGCCCTAGTGACCTATGATCTCAATGGTGACGGACATGATGATCATATTCGTATAGTCTACCAGAAAACCCGCTATAAGTTCACTGTCAAATTTGGAAAATCCTATGGGGGAGGCAGGACACCAACCTTCTGGAAGCCCCAATCCATGACGCGGGATCTCAGCTTTGAACGTAGCATGTACAATAATGTTGTGCCTCGTGTACAGCCATTCACTTCAAAGGGAGACGCAGCCAAATTTTACACTAAGAACGATCGAGGGCGTGTCACCGATCAAATTCATTGGTCAGCCTTGACCAAAGAGTACCCACAATTGACTGGTGTGCTTTTTGATCATCGTGTGCAGCATCTTGCCCCTGCTTTTGCACTCCTGTTTCGCTCGGCAAGTTTTCGTGGCCAACTCCATCGCGCGATTCAGAATGGCTATACCTTCAAAATTAATGGCGGAAGTGGTATGTTTCTTAACCCCGTTGAAAAAACTATTACGATTTCCGCATCAACCCAACTCACTGATTTCCTCTTTATCTTTCCGCATGAGCTGGCCCATCAGGATATTCATCCAGAAGACAAGACAAGTCTTGGAGTTTTTATTAACAGCTATGCTATGAATGAGGTGCGTCCGGATATCTTTGCCATTAAAGTGCTCGGAGAGCTCAGAATAAAATCTGATGAGATCTGGTGGCTCAATCACAACCTCTATCGTGCCTATAAACTGGGTGGTGAAAAGGCACTGCTCGCCGCACGCAAGAAGCATATTGATCCACGTGGTCTGACGTATGCTGAAAAGGCCTATTTGATTTTTACGATTCCTGAATCAGAAGATGATCGTTTTGCGCGAGAAGCAGAAATACTTGCAACGCCACGCCACGAGTTGCGATCAGCTATGGGAGAATGGCAAGATTGCTTTCGGTGGCAAATTTCTCAAAAGCGACAGACAAATCCTGCGGCCATTTTAGACTCAGACACAGCTCAAAATATTGCGACAAAGCATCCACGCATGCAGGAGTCTTTAAAAACGCATCGCAAAGAATGGATAAAACTCTTCAAGCATTTGATTGGTCCCCATAAGGATCAAGCTGCAATGATGGTCGATGAGCAGAAAGCCAATGTATTGCTGCGCGCACTGATCAATGATTACATGGATAAAGGCCTTGAAGAGATTCGTATCGCCAATGCAGCGAAGCTTGGCATTGGACAATATTATTGAGGGAATGAGACGAATATGGGTAATCCAAAAGTAGATACTAAAACACGTTATCGGATAACCGATGATTATAATGGCTCTGTATGCGAGGACGGAAGCAGTAGGGATGAGAGGGCCAAGTTTATCTGTAGCGGAGAGAAGAAGCTGGATTCGTTCACAGTAGACTCATTGTATCGTCATATAAGGTTATTGGGTTATCCACCGCGCATCGACAAAACCTTTACGATATCGCTATTCAAAGACCATCTACAAATGATTCCCGATCGTCGTGTGGATTCAATTGAAGATCAAGGTGTGCTGAGAAGTATGCAATGTGCGTTGGATCGAGGAATTGTCGACGCAGCAGAAAATGCCACATCTGGGGAAACAAATAAGGATTGGTTAACCGAATTAACAACGTACACGCTAAATCGCGTGACACAAATGTTTGACGCCTCATATGAGAATTTTAGTTTTGGCACTTCATGCCGAAAGCCAGAGAATCTGTCGGCGCTATCGTTTGAGACACTTTCTAAGCCTGAGAATACTGCCAAATACCTGGAACAATTCGGTGATCCGTTTGTCACTTTTATTCATGCAGCTATTACGAGCTCTGAGATCGATCCGAGTCAGCATACACACTTGGCAAACGCAGCCGTGTATCTCATTGAGCATCATGCCGATAAAATTACACCGCCGATCCTGAGAGATGTTTTGGCCTTTGAACAACGCATCGAACATCCAGAACTGCGTGAGGTGTTGTACGGTAACGAGGTCGATCCTCCTTCACCGATCATTAAGGCGGTATTCGACAAGTACAATGAGGCGATTAAAGATCCATCCGCCTGGGGTGTGGTGGAATACCCATATATCTTGGCCTTGGCTTTGCGGCGCGGACACCCAGATGCCGTAGCAGAAATGCGAGATATTATTGTAAAGGACACACACAATGTGTTGGCGGCACGAGCCCCAGATGGAGATACTGTATGGGCATTTCTCCAGCCCTCCAAAGCCAGAGATGTCTTACCTCACCTGAGAGAATCGTATCTGGCCGCCAGCTATGAGATGCGATCGGAGTTGCCCGAACTTCTCCGCCAACCCAGTTTTCACGTTATCAATCTCCTTGAGATTCTTGGGCGCGATCAGAGCGGTGCCAAGCATTTGCAAACCGTGGAAGCCGAATATCGTGCGACGTTTGATGAAGAGGATATGAAGGACTATCGCCCCCTCAGTCTACTTGATTACTCCCAATTCATTGCAGGGCAAACAGCCAACCAGCATCTTCCTTACAAAGAGAGCAAGCACAACATGATCTTTGAATATCTGATGGGCAATGACACGCCCATGTCGCATGAGATGAAACGGCGTATGTATGATAAGGACCTGCGTCGTACCGATTTTGATCCTGATGACTGGACAAATTTTTTGAGCGCGTGGAGTCAAATGGCCCCACTGGATGGATTGCCTTCTGCGGACAATGCCATGCAAGCGATATTTCACCTGGTTAATCATCCATGTGTAGCCACGGCAGATGCACTAGCAGAACTCACAAAAAATCTTCAAGCTTACGATAACAGACAAGACTCTATTCAAATCAGAATTAAAGAAGTGCGGAGAACAGAGGCCAATTTTGAAGAAATGGGTCTTTCCGAGTGGTATTCTTGGGGATATACGGACGAATCATTGGCTGAAAAGCGGGCAGCAAATGATGAGGCACTCGCGTCGATTCCTGAATGGGAGCAGGAAATTACACATCTCAAGGTAGACAAAGAAAAAATGCTTGTCCGTGTATCGAAATTTTTTGATCGTGAGCTAGCTGGAGCAGCATTAACCCGTTATATCAGCAACGCTGACGAACCCAGTGGACTACATTTGGGCCACACACTGCGGGAACTTGCAAAGGCGTCTATCGAAAATAAGCAGGAACCAGCCAAACTGTACGAGGCTGTGATCGCAGTGGCTTTAAAAACTAAAAACCCAGATGTTGTTGCGGAGATGGTTGATGTCCTCAAGCTGGCAGAAGAAAAGCACGCCTATGCCACCCACGCTACTCCACCGTACCAAGGATTAAAACAGTTAGTTCTGCGTGGAGGCAAAGTCAGTGATATTGCTTGGAAAGCCCTCAAGGAAGTGATCACGGCCTACTGGAATCAGCCAGAGACGATATCGGAAACGCCCACAGCCTCTGGGGATCCAAGCAAGGCTCCTGCACCAGATAAATCGATGGTCTATCTGGAAGCGTTGGAGGAGATTGCCAGCATAACCAACCCGCATGTCGTCGATGCAGCTGATATGCTACTGCAGCGTTTTTATGCAACAGATGACGAGACGCTCTTCACCATGTTGCAGGACTTGGACACCATCGCGCTACAAGGTTTTGTGGCTACTATGGGTAACAACAGCTCTGGCGAGCAGGCCAGCAATGCGAAGGCATCCAGTGCAGCTCTCAAGGTCATAACGGACTTATCACTCTTGAGCAATGAAAGTGCATACTCATTTGTCCTAACACGATTTGGTCAGGGCGATACCACGATGAGCAAAACGCTGGAGATTATTGCCAGTGATGAAAATACACAACTTGATCGAACACGCATCGTAGAGACGGTACTACCCCTCACCTTGGAAATAGGTTCTGCACCGCTGTATCAGGCAGCATTTCGCTTACTCAAAAGTGCTGCCCAATATAACGTACCTGGAAGCTTTGATGCATTAACAGACAATGTTCTTACCCATTTTGATATGACAGGACTGTGGGAAGGAAGATCCACCGAAGCAGCGGACGCACTCCTTTCCTTGAGTGATCCGGAGATGAACATGGAACTGAGTGGATCACTCCAAACGCTTGATACCTATTTGGCCAGCTTTATTGGAGAGCCGGAAAGTTCGGATGATGATATTGATCCAAGCCTATCGCATTTTCGCCGACTACCACACGGCGACTATCTGGCGCAATTTAATGAAGCGGTTGAAGATTTTTATGACAAGCGTAATGAACTTCGTGAAGCAGAGCGTTTAGCCCAGGCTGCTCGCGGAGGTTCACAACATTCCGACTATTCGCCAAATGGTACGCCAGTTCGACAGGTGAACGAAGAAGGTCCCTATCTTACACCGGAAGGACAGGGAGGCGTGTCAAATCCTGGAGCGATTAGCTCGTACGCTGGTACGCATGGTACTCCGCGAGGCATGACGGTGTATGTAGGAGAAAATGGCGGTGGCGATGGCACGGAAGCCCTGACTGCCCCCAGTGAGGCACCAGTGACCTCCGGTTTTATGGTCCTTGCATCACCTGCAGAAGTCCTAGAGTCGAGCTATATTGCCGTACTCCATCCCCAAGTGAGCGATGGAAACAAGAAGCAAGAAATCAGCGTGATTAGTAACATCGCCATGCACATGCCGCCGCTGCAAGGACATGCTGTACTACGATTGGTAGACATTGTTTTTGCACCAGTAAAGGTTTCTCTGGATGTCAAAACATACGCCTTGGAAACATTAATCACCATTGCCGGTAGTGTCTATCCCAAAGCGGACCAGGGTTTGATGATACTAATTGACGATGCGTATACGTTAGCCCATGATGGATCCGACTGGGGATATGACGTTTTGGAAATCATTGCAGAGAAAGCTCCAGATAAGTTCAGTGGACCCGCTGGTGACTATCTGCAGCAGCTCGACGAAAAATAGTTTTCACGAAACCCACAAGACGGACTCGTTTAGGGTGTGCGAAAAACCCACAAGACGCATTTAGGGCGTACCAGGATGAATCGTGATAACATGTTGAAATTATTGAATATGAGCGACACGGGCATATTCAGAAAGTGTAGCATTCCCGTCACTTTTGAGTCCGTCTTGTGGTTTTTTGTGGTTTTTCCCAAGTATCAACGAATTAGGTTGTATCCTAATTTCCCGAGCCCTAATTTTGCCGCGTGGTTGATCTGAAGATTTCCGTCCATGCCGCAGTGTTCCTTGAAGATGTCGCGGCCTGCGTGTTTTTCAACGAGGTCCATCGATGCCTTGTCTATCGCTACCGGATCGGTTGAGACAAGTATGCCGATGTCGGGCATCAGAGGTTTGGTCTGAGTCTTAAAACAGTCGCACTGAGGGGTCAGAAATGTAAGGAAGTTTATGTAAAAAGAGCGCTTATCTTTCAACACTCCCAGCGCATACTCCGCTATCTTTTCCTGAACGACCCCGGCATTTTCGTTCCACGGGATATTAAAGACCTTGAAGTTGCAGGCGAGGATACACTGTCCGCAGCCGGTGCATTTTACAGGATCTAGGTGGATCGTCATTGCGAGCCCCGAAGGGGCGCGGCAATCTCCTGAACCAACCCGT
>PCWZ01000020.1:27096-61048 GCA_002796305.1 Deltaproteobacteria bacterium CG11_big_fil_rev_8_21_14_0_20_49_13 | reverse complement strand
ATAACTGCCGGCGTAGAACCGCACCCTCTCCACGTCACTTATCCAAAACCACCCAATCTCCTCCAAATGAGTCCGTCTTGTGGGTTCGTCTTTGCGTCTTGTGGGTTTCAAATGAGTCCGTCTTGTGGGTTCTTGTGGGTTTCCGTCTTCACGTCTTCAAATGAGTCCGTCTACGGGGCCTACACACGGCGTGTCTCCCTAGAAGGTATGCATAAAAAGTCCGCTGGACAGCTTGGGGGCAAACCATGTCGATTTTGGCGGCATGATGCCTCCCTCATCGGCAAGTTTCATTACATCAGCCATTGAATATTTCGACAAAGGCCTCTTTGGCGGATCGCCATCCCATTTATATTCGAATATCCTCACCTCGTCCTCGGAAAAAATCACAACAGGAAAATAATTGTACCCTTCCGTACCGATATGGCCGGGATTTCTTCCTCGTTTGAGCTCGCGCACGCGCGCGGCCGACTCGCTCCTGTGATGCCCGTCCGCTATGTACAGGGCATCAAACCCCTCGAACGCCTCCAACACCCCGCCCGCCTCTTTCACACGCCAAAAGATATGCCTAACACCGTCCCATCCGATGAGATCATACAACGGTTTTTCCGCTGTCTCCTGCGAGACCAGCCGGGAAACCTTATCATTTCGCCTATGCACCAAAAATACCGGCTCGGCATGAGCGGATATGAAGTCTGCATGACGCATTCTATCAACAACCTTTTCTTCACGCGTCAGCTCATGCCGCTTTATCTTCCCGTTTACATATTCGTCCACGCTTGCAAGCGCAACGACCCCCGTCTGTGAATGTTCGCCCATCACCTGTCTGTAGATATATAAAGAGCTGGCATCGCGAACAAGCAACCCCTTCTCTTGAAACAAATTAAGGTTCGAAAGCGCATTTTCATACACGCTGTCATCGTATGGAAAAACGTCTTCGGGCATATCGATCTCGGAACGCGTGATATGCAAAAAAGAGCGCGGGTTATCTTTTGCGAACGCCCTTGCGCCGGGGGCATCTATCACATCGTATGGCGGGCTGATAACATCCTTCGCGTGCGAAGGAACTGGCAAAAGCGCGGCAAACTGTTTTATCTTTGACATGATACCGCCTTTTTTATATGAATTTAACATTATGTCAACAAATCAACGCGTGTTCAATTTTAACGCCGGCCCCGCATCGCTACCACTTGAGGTGCTGGAAGAAATCCGTGACAATTTTATGAATTTCGGCGGAATGAGCGTATTAGAGATCAGCCACCGTTCAAAGGAATTCGGAAAGATACTGGATGACGCTAAATCGCTCTTAAAAGAACTGATGGGGATACCGGCTGATCATCGCATCCTCTTCCTGCAGGGAGGAGCTTCCACGCAGTTTGCAATGATACCAATGAATCTGCTTAACGGATCCGCCGGTTACTCTATTACAGGCTATTGGGCAAAAAAAGCCGCCGCCGAAGCAAAGCTGTTCGGGCAGGTTAACGAGCCCTTTTCATCCTCAGATACGAACTTCAACAAAACGCCGGTAAATGGCGATATCAAGGTCTCAAAAGGTTCAAGCTATCTTCACATAACGACCAATAACACAATCTACGGCACCGAGTATAATGAATATCCGGAGACCGGCGATATCCCCCTAGTGGCAGATATGTCATCCGACATCCTGTCACATAAGATAGATGTGAACCGGTTTGACTTGATCTATGCGGGAGCACAAAAGAACCTAGGGCCGGCCGGCGTTACGGTCGTGGTGATCAGATCCGGCCTTGCAAAAATAAACCACCGCCCCCTCCCAGCTATGATGAAATATTCGACCCATGTGGAGAACGATTCGCTATACAACACTCCGCCGGTATTCACCATCTACAGTGTCATGCTCGTTCTTAATTGGATAAAAAGATCCGGCGGGATCGAGGGAATCGAAAAAAGGAACCTTGAAAAAGCAAAACTTATCTACGATGCCATCGATAATTCGACGTTCTACAAAGGAACCGCGGAGAAGATGAGCCGCTCGATAATGAACATTACCTTTAACCTCCCCACTGAAGATCTTGAAGAACGTTTTATTAAGGAAGCTGAATTGCAAGGACTTGTTGGCTTGAAGGGTCACCGTGCCATAGGCGGCGTTCGCGCGTCGATCTACAATGTCTTTCCGATCGAAGGCGCAAAGGCTCTGGCTGAATTCATGAAAGAGTTCGAAAGGAAAATATGAAACATAAGATCTTGTGTACTGACGGATTTGCGGAGGCGGGTTTGACGGAACTTAAAAAAAGCGCTTCGCTTGATGTGGTATTTGAAAGATCGCTCTCCCATGAGGATCTCATTAAAAAGGTGCCTTCATTTGACGGTCTGATCGTCAGAAGCGCTTCCACCGTCTCGCGCGATGTGATCGAGGCCGGAAAGAACCTGAAGATAGTAGTCCGCGCGGGCGTTGGAACGGACAACATAGACATAGGCGCCGCAACAAAACACGGCGTTCTGGTGGCTAACGCGCCGGCGGGCAACGCAACATCCGCGGCAGAGCTCACGTTTGCAATGATCCTATCCCTCGCCAGATGGATCCCGCAGGCGGCCAGTTCTATGGCAGAAGGAGAATGGGAAAAGAAGAAATTTCAGGGGGTCGAACTGGCAGGAAAGACCGTCGGCATAATAGGCCTGGGGCGCATCGGACGCGCGGTTGCAAAACGGGCAATAGCGTTCAACATGAATATCGTTGGGTTCGATCCGTTCATTTCCAGAGAACAACTTGAATCGCTCGGAGTTGAACATCTCCCAAAAGAGGATATTTTCAAGAAGGCTGATTTTATCACGTTCCATACGCCACTGACGGATGAAACGAAAAATATGGTGACATTGGACGAATTGAAAACGATGAAAAAGACCGCCTACCTTGTCAATTGCGCACGAGGCGGCATTATCAACGAGCATGACCTGGCCGTGGCGTTAAAAGAGGGGCTTATAGCCGGCGCGGCCCTGGACGTCTTTACAAAGGAACCATATAAAGAAGAGATATTTCGCAAACTTGAGAACTGTATCACCACTCCACACCTGGGCGCTTCTACCCATGATGCACAGGAAGCGGTCGCGATCGAGGCGGCCCTTGTTGTAACAAAGTTCTTTGACGAAGGCCTCAGCATAAATGCGCTTAACAAATTATCAAATTAAAGTGGAATCAATGCGATGATCATAGAGTTCGAGTTGAACATTGCGGATGTCAGTTATACAAGCGAAGAGTTCGAAGATCGCCGAGGATTCAGGATCTGTGTTCGTGAGCTTAACAACGAGTTGATCCATTCGCTTATCGACCTTTATGAGAATTTTGACTTTGAATCGCAATTTCAGGGAGTGCCCCCGTTAAACATCGAATTAAGAAAGGCGTGGCTACAGGGACTCTTGCGCCGCGGTTATCATATTGTGGCCACGCTGGGTGGCGGTGAGATAGTAGGCCATGCGGTTCTCATGGAACTTCCGACAAATAGATCCTGTGAGTTCATTGTCGTTGTAATGAAAGAACACCGCAATAACGGCATCGGAACGAAACTGTGCGAGGCCTCGATAAAGTGGGCCCGCATTCTTCGTTTCAAATCGATGTGGCTTACGGTCTCGGGTAGCAACAGCCATGCATTGCACATCTACAAGAAAGTCGGTTTTCATCTAACGGGACACATGGAAGCGGACATGGAGATGGAAATCGACGTCACCAAATAGGGCCCGCGAACCGTACGACTTCGCGCAAAGATCTATCGCGCTTTTGCATCAAGGTTCTTCAGCTCATCCGCCAGCTCTTTTGGCAGGCGGGTCCCGAACCGGGCCAAGAAACCGCGAATATCGTTCACCTCATCCTTCCATTCGCTCATATCGACTTCGAAAAGTTTTGCTAGCTTGCCTTTTGGAATGTCCATGCCGTCTACATCGAGGTCCTTGATACGCGGTACGAGACCGATCGGGGTCTCCTCCGCGGGAACACGGTCGGCCGTTCTATCGATGATCCACTTGAGAACGCGAATATTATCTCCAAAACCGGGCCAGATAAAATTACCTTCGTCGTCCGCCCTGAACCAGTTAACCGAAAATATTTTCGGCGGCTTTGTGCACTTTTTTCCTATCTTCAGCCAGTTCCCAAAATAGTCCGCCATATTGTAGCCACAGAACGGGATCATGGCCATCGGGTCTCTGCGCAATTGCCCTATCTTTGAGGTCGCGGCCGCCGTGGTTTCAGAACCCATACGTGCCCCGGAGAAGACACCGTGAGCCCAATTGAAACTTTCCGTAACGAGCGGGATGAGCTGTTTTCTGCGCCCGCCAAAAATGATCGCGGATATCGGCACGCCTACCGGATTGTCAGATTCCTTGGAAAGCGTTGGACAGTGTGTAAGGGATACGGTAAACCTGGAATTCGCATGAGCCGCCTTGCCTTCAGAACCCGGCTTCCATGGTCTGCCCTGCCAGTCGAGAAGATCGTCCGGCGGAGTTTTGGTAAGCCCCTCCCACCACGGTTCGTTCGTCTTCGTGTCAAGCGCGGTATTTGTAAATAAAGTCGGGTAGAACGTCCCCTTTTTGAGCATCCGTATCATGTTTGGATTCGTACTCATGGACGTGCCGGGAGCCACGCCAAAAAATCCGGCCTCTGGATTTATCGCCCATAACCTTCCGTCCGGGCCGACGTTCAACCACGCAATGTCATCGCCAAGCGTCCAGACCTTATGTCCCGGAAGCGCCGATTCAAGCATGGCAAGGTTCGTTTTGCCGCAGGCCGAAGGCATGGCGGCAGTGACATAAGTGACCTTTCCTTCGGGATCTTCGATGCCTATGATCACCATATGTTCGGCAAGCCAGCCCTCGTTCAGGCCCAACCAAGAAGCGATCCTAAGCGAAAAACATTTTTTACCCAGCAACGCGTTGCCGCCGTATCCGGAACCAACGCTCCAAACGAGACCTTCAAGGGGAAAATGCATGATGAACCGCTTCTCCGGATCCAGGTCCCCTATCGAATGAAAACCCTTCACAAAATTCTGCGAGTTCCCTATCTTGTCGAGAACGTTCTTGCCCAAGCGGGTCATGATCCTCATGCTGATTGCAACATATGAAGTGTCGGTGATCTGGATACACGCCTTGGCATAGGAAGATTCGGGATGACCCATCATATAAGGAAGGACGTACATAGTTCTTCCCTTCATGCAACCGTCAGAAAGCGCGATCATCTTGGCCTTTGCTGACGCAGGATCCATCCAGTTATTGTTGGGCCCGACCGTTTCTTTGTCGGGATGACAAACAAAGGTCAAATGTTCCGTTCTAGCCACATCAGACGGATGGCTTCGGTGAAGGTAGCTACCCGGATAGTTGCTGAGCTCTGAAAAGACCTTGTGGCCGTTGATTTCCTCCTCCTTCAGGCCGATCTCTATCAAACGATGCGCCTCTTCATCGGAACCGTCGCACCAATGGATATTCTTGGGCTTCGCGAGATTTGCCTGTTCTTCTACCCATTTTTCGATCGCTGTAGCCATAGATCCTCCTTTTTTTTAAATGCATTTTAAAGATTTTTGACTATCGCCGTTCCAAACTCCGAGCACTTGACCTTGCGAGCGTCCGGCATCTGCCGAGCGAGGTCGTAGGTAACGACCTTCTGCCCGATCGTCCGTTCAAGCGCTCTGACGATAGCCGAAGCCGCATCGTTCCATCCCATAAGCTCCAGCATCATAACGCCGGAAAGAATGACCGAACCAGGGTTAGATACATCTTTGTCTGCATATTTTGGAGCGGTGCCATGCGTCGCTTCAAATAGCGCCACCGTATCGCCCACATTGGCGCCCGGAGCCGTTCCAAGACCGCCCACCTGTGCGGCACACGCGTCGGACAGATAGTCGCCGTTTAAGTTGGGCGTGGCAAGGACGCTATATTCGTCGGGACGCAATAGCGCCTGCTGGAACATGCTGTCGGCTATCCTGTCCTTGATCACGATCTTCCCCGCCGGCACCTTGCCGCCGTATTGTTTGGTCACAATCTCTTCGGTCACCGTTACATCAGCGAACTCCTGACGCGCAAGTTCATAACCCCAATCGCGAAATCCTCCCTCGGTGAATTTCATAATGTTGCCCTTATGAACGAGGGTCACGCTTGAAATGCCGTGTTGCTTGGCATAGTTTATCGCCATCCTTACCAGCCGCTTGCTGCAAAAGGCGCTCATCGACTTAATGCCTATTGCCGACCGCTCCCTTATGTTCGTTTTGAGCGAATCGTTCAGGAATTTTAGCACCTTGTCCGCCTCTTCAGTTCCTGCGGCCCATTCGATGCCGGCATAGACGTCTTCGGTGTTTTCCCTAAAAATGACCACGTTCAATTTCTCGGGATGCTTAACGGGGGAAGGCGCCCCCTTGAGCCACCTGACGGGCCTGATACAGGTGTAGAGGTCGAGCTTTTGGCGAAGTGAAACGTTGATGCTCCTGATGCCTCCGCCAATCGGAGTGGTCAGCGGCCCCTTGATGCCTACGTGAAAATATTCCAGGGCCTTCAGCGTCTCGTCCGGCAGCCAAACTTCCTTTCCATACACTTTATTTGCCTTTTCGCCGGCGTAGATCTCCATCCACGATATCTTTTTCTTGCCACCATAAGACTTTTCAACAGCGGCGTCGAAGACTTTCTGCGAAGCCCTCCACAGATCCGGACCGATCCCATCACCCTCTATGAAACATACGATCGGATGATCTGGAACCTGAAATTTCCCGTCGCTAACGCTTATTCTTTCCCCATTTTTTGGAACTGCTACCTTTTCAAATCCTGGCGTCATGTCATTCCTCCCTTTATAAAATTGAGCAACCCGCCGGCCAGCACGATCCTCCGTTGACGGTCGGACAAATCGCAGATCACATTAAAACTATTTCCCTTGGTCTTGTTGAGAACGGAAATAACCCTATCCTTGACTATCTTATTTCTGATGTTCTCGACAACGACCACGTCGCCGGCAGAAGGTCTTGCGGCACCTTCTTCGAATATGAGCGGAAGTATCCCGAAGTTGATCAGGTTCGCAAAATGGATGCGTTCGATAGAACCTGCAAAAACCGTTCGCACGCCCAAATACGCCGGGCACAGGGCGGCATGTTCGCGGGATGAACCCTGTCCATAACTCAGGCCGCCGACTATGGCGTTGTTAAAACCGCCCTTCAGATTTTCCTTGCATCGGTCGTGAAACGTCGGATCAACCGTTTCAAAGACGTATTGCGAATAGGCCTTGATATTCGAACGGAACTTCATTCTCTGGCCGGCAGGAATAATATGATCGGTGGTGATCTTATCGCCGACGACTATCGCCACCTTTGCTGTCAGGTCCTTTGGATACTCACCGATCGTCGGCGGATCGCCGATGTTCGGACCCCGCCTGATCGTAACCTCTTGCCCATCTTTCGGCGGCCAGACTACCATATTATCGTTTATCAGGAATTTTTTCGGCATTTCCGCGCGGGGAGGGATGCCAAATTTCGAAGGGTCAACGAATTCGCCATGCAGAGCCACAAGCACCGCTATTTCCGGGCTCACAAGATAGATCTTGGCGTCCTTTGTGCCGGAGCGACCCTCAAAGTTGCGATTGTTCGTCCTGACAGAGACCCCGCCGCTTTTCGGAGATTGCCCCATCCCGATGCAAAAACTGCAACTCGGTTCGACGATCCTTGCCCCGGCAGAGACAAATTTCGCCAGCGCCCCGCTCCCTGCTGCCATTTCCAATACCTGCCTTGAACCGGGCACAATGACAAGGCTGACATCCTTATGAACGACCCTGCCGTCCAGCATCTTTGCAACCGTGTCAATGTCCTTGTATGACGAATTGGTGCAACTGCCGATGCAGACCTGACTTACCTTAAGCCCGGCAAGGCTTCCGACCGGCATTACATTATCGGGGCTATGAGGTCCTGCGGCGAGAGGCTCAAGCTCCGACAGATCGATATTGATCGTTCTGTGGTATGACGCATCGCTGTCGGGCAATAGTTCGACGAAATCCGACTCTCTGTTCTGCGCCTTCAGAAATTTCAGCGCCTGTGCATCGGACGGAAAGAGCGAAGTTGTGACGCCCAGTTCCACCCCCATGTTCGTTATTGTGGCGCGATCGGGAACGGTAAGATGCGCTATCGCATCTCCCGAATATTCGATAACCGTACCAACGTTTCCCTTAGTGGTCAGGATTGAAAGGACTTTTAAGATTATATCCTTTGCGGATGTCCATGGTGGAAGACGTCCGGAAAGGACGATGTTCACCACCTTCGGCACCTGAATGTAATACGGTGCCCCCGCCATGGCGGCAGCCACATCTATTCCGCCCGCTCCGCAGGCAAGGCTCCCCACACCGCCGGCTGTCGGAGTATGGCTGTCCGAGCCAATGAGAGTTTTGCCGGGGCGAGCGAATCTTTCCAGATGAACCTGATGGCATATCCCGTTACCGCATCGTGAATAAAGGACACCGTGTTTTGCCGCAACATCGGCCAGATAGGCATGATCGTCCGGGTTTTCAAAACCCATCTGAACCGTATTGTGATCAACGTAGCTCAGACTCAGCTCGGTCCGGACCTTTTTCAGCCCTATCGCCTCGAACTGCAGGAACGCCATCGTTCCGGTGGCGTCTTGTGTCAGTGTTTGGTCTATTTTAATACCGATGGTGGCACCATCCTTATATTCACCCTCAAGCAAGTGCGCCCTTAATATTTTTTCTGTGATGTTCATATTTTTTTGTTTATCTAAAGAATCTGTCGCCCAAGCATCTCCTCCCTTGTTCGATAAGCTCTTGCGGCGATATTGCGGTGACGCGCTTATCACTATACTGCGCCTTCACCCATTCATACACTTTTTCTATGCCGGGGTCGGTCTTTTTTATTTGATCCTCGCCCGTCAAGCCCAGGAACTGACTATACCACAGGGCTATACCGGCCAGACCTGATTTGTCGCTCACAAGCGCGGCTAGCGGCCTCTTTAGTATCTTCGTCGTATCAAATATGTTATATATTTCCTCATTTTTGATGAGCCCGTCGGCATGAATGCCGGCCATGGTTGTGTTGAAATATCTACCCACAAAAGGATAGTTGGGCGGCACATTGAATCCGGTCTTTTCTTCAAGATATTTCGCGATATCGGTTATCTTCGTCAGGTCCATTCCGTTAGATGTCCCGGTCAGCTCCGCGTAAGCAATGCAACAGGCCTCGATCGGCGAGTTGCCGGTGCGTTCGCCGAACCCCAACAACGTACCGTTAACGGCCGAACAACCGTAGAGCCATGCCGCCATGGAATTTGCCATTACAAGGTGAAAATCGTTATGGCCGTGCCATTCGAGCTGTGCTGAAGGAACGCCCGCTTCTTTCCTAAGTAACGTCACTATCTTTGGAACGCTTCTTGGTAGTGAAGCCTCCGCGAACGGAACGCCATACCCCATCGTGTCGCACATACGGATCTTAACGGGAACCCTGGAGTCCTCAGACACACGCATGAGACGTTGTACAAGGGGTAGAACAAAACCATACATATCCGCCCTTGTAATATCCTCTAAATGACAACGCGGTTTTACGCCGGTTTCGATAGCCTGACAGACAAGTTTTATATAGTCATCCATCACTTTCTCCCTGTCCTTGCCCATTTTCAGATAGATGTGATAGTCGGACGCCGAGAGTAAAAGCCCGGTCTCCTTCAGCCCCATCCACTTGATACCCTTGAAATCGACCTCGGAAGCGCGCACCCAACCCGTCACCTCCGGATATTGATAACCTCGCGAAAGGCACTTGATAATAGCCTCCCTGTCCTTTTTGTTATAGAGAAAGAATTCGCACTGTCGAATGATGCCGTTCGGGCCGCTAAGTTTATGTAGCATGTCATAAAGATCGACTATCTGATCGGCCGTGTATGGCACGCGCGCCTGTTGTCCATCGCGGAAGGTGGTACATGTTATCCATATCTCCTCAGCCGGAGACATGGGAACGGAGATGTTATCAAATGCAATCTTGGGAACGCTTGAATACGGAAATATCTCTCTTAGTAAATTTGGCTGTTCAGGATTCGGTAGCTTTTGCGGAGAAGACACTTTCCCCTTCCAGCACAACGAATCGATCGCCGGCAGGACGTTGAATTTGAGCTTGGGCGCGTCCGCCTTTTGTGTTGCAATCCCCAAAAGTTTTCGTGCGCAGTTGACCAGAATCTCCGGTTCAAACGGTTTATCCAAAAAAGCGTCGCTGGGCAACCAATTCTCGTCCGACTTGAAATCGAACGGAAAATATTCGTTCACCGCCGTAAGCATCATGACCGGAATGCCCTTGTATTTAGGTTGCGTCTTGATATCCCTGCAGATCTCGAATCCGTCCTTCTTCTCCCCCATGACCACATCTAATATCACAAGATCGGGAGCGTTCTTTTCGAGAGAATCATAACACTCGCCGGAACTCGCGGCGGTAAAGACCTCAAATCCTTCTTTCTCAAGAACAAGCCTTACGACATCCAGCAGGTCCTTATCGTCATCGACCACAAGTATCTTGAACTTCTTCATAGACTTTGTTCCTCCGTTACCGTTACCATTTATTTTCTATTTCTTTAGGAGACTCCTCGCAGGGCTCAAAAAAACGCCGCCTGGCGGCTCTCTCCAAATCCGTCCCAACAAAAGCTTGCGGCCCCCGAACATCCATTACATTCGACAAGAGAATCGTGAACGTCGTCCCCTTTTTCTCCGGTCCATCGTCTATGCTGATCTTGCCGTTGTAGAACTTCACTATCTTTTGCACTATGGCTAGTCCAAGACCAACTCCGTCCTTTTCCATCTTCTTTGCCTTGACCGTACGGTAGAACTCATCCAGCACCCTTTCCCGCTCTTCAACGGATATCCCAACTCCATCGTCGTTTACAACTAAAATCAGGTCGTCGCCAGATTTTTCTGCAGATATGGATATATTGACCGGGTCTCCGGAATATTTAATCGCGTTGGAGACAAGCTGTGATAACAGAGCTCCGATCTGCCCCACATTGGCATTTATCTCTATTGTTCCATCTATCTTGATATCCCACTGAATGCTCTTCCCGTGATATGGCGAATCGAATTGCTCCTTTACGTTATCCATTAGAGCTCCCAGAGAAAATCTCTCCGCTATCAATTCGCCGCGCATTATCTGTTCGTCAAATCTTATGAGATCGAACATGTCTTTGACCATCGCTGTCATGTTGTGGCAACGACGATAGGCGTTAAAAAGGATCGACCTCACCTTTTCACTGATGGGCCCGACAAAACCGTCTGCGACCGATTTGATGGAAGACTGGGCGGCGGCGAGCGGCGCCTTTAGATCGTGCGCCACGTGCATCATCGTCTTCATTCGAACGTCCTCCATCATCTTCAGCTCATTGATGGTGCCTCTAAGCAGCTCTTCCCTCTTCCGCAGAAGAGCAGTGATGTTGGCGACGAAATACAACATCACCGCGATCACAAGAACGAAACATCCCGCTTCAATCAGAAAAAGAACGTTGCTGGGTTTCGGTATGATGATCCCCTGCCAGACAAGCGGAAAAGGATAATATGGTATGATACCGAACTGGCTCATGAAGGCGAGAGCAAGAAAGAACACGATCGAAGAGAAGGTGATCGCCAACACTAAAGCGTTCGGCAACAGCAAGCAGGATATGATAACATTGAAAAGAAATATGTAGATCAGGGGGTTTGCGACACCTCCCGAATAGTATAAAAAGAGCGACAGTACAATGTAATCAAAGACGAACTGGGTGCCGATAAAAACATAGATCTGAGTCGAGGATGAATACCTTTTCTTCGTTCTTTTGTCGATCACAAGATAGACCACGTTTAAAGCTACAAGAAAAAATCCTAGGGCAAGGAATTTTTCAACATCTATGACAGGATAAAAAAGGCCGGCCACGCAGCAAAAAAGCAAGAGAATGGTTATAAATATCCACCTCATCTGGATGAACCAATGTATACGGGTGGACAAAATATCTAAATGGCTTGTGGTGACACAATTATCCAGCTGTAACATTAAATTAGCCTCGAGCACTTTTTATGGATCACTTCAGATGAGCGGAAACGAGCTTCGTCATCTCGAACATGTTAACCTGTGATTTGCCGCCGAACACCAGTTTCAGTTTTTCGTCTGCGTTGATGTTGCGCTTGTTATTGGCATCCTGAAGACCGTTCTTCTTGATGTAGACCCAAAGACTTTTAACAACTTCCGTTCTGGGCAACGGTTTGTCCCCTACGACCGCGGCCAACGCCGCATCCGGTTGCAACGGCTTCATGAATCCTGCGTTCTTTTTTTCTGGCATAAATAGCCCCCCGTTTGGTTGTTCCTAATTTCGATAATTTATACTCGAGATCTGTGGGAAATGATAGTAAAAAATGGCCCGCCAAGAATGAACAACGCCAACCAGCTCGCGTCCGCGGGACTATTACCACATCCATGCCTGTGTGGAAATGGAAAAACTCCTAAAAAAACCGGCAGACATCTTTTAGGCGTCCTGCCGGTTTTTTTTACTAAAGCTCGAGACCCAAAGCCGGTCTATTTCGATTTTATGAGGTTAAGCGCGACCTACTCATCCCACGATTTATCGTAACCGTCGTAATGTGTCTCATATGAGCCCTTTTTCTCGTTCACCGATAGCATGCTTGCGTCATACCACGCCTTTTCCCATTTTCACAACAACACGATGCTTGATAAGTTCACGGCTTAGCCCTATCACTCCATTTTTAATGCGCTTGCCATCGAGCTCCATAAAAGCAACGCCCTTCTCACAGCGTTCCGGGTTCAAGACCTCTATATCATAGACCGCATCACCGTGCCGGTAGGTCATCTTAAATCCGTCCCATTCTCCCGGAATGACCGGATCGATCTGCAACGTTTCGCCTCGCACCTTGAGTCCGAGGATCTCTTCCACCCAGACGCGGTACATCCACGACGCCGAACCTGTGTACCAGCTCCAGCCGCCGTGTCCCATCCATCCCTGGGCGGCATAGACATCCGCCGCCACTACGTAAGGTTCCAACCCGTAACGCCAGACCATGTCCGGGTCGTGCGCGTGTTCTATGGGATTTAAGAGTCGGAGTATCTTATAAGCACGGGTTCCGTCTCCGCTGCGCGCCATGGCCATGGCAAGCCATAGAGCGGCATGGGTATACTGGCCTCCGTTCTCACGGATACCCGGCGGATATCCCTTGATATATCCCGGTGAAGGGACCGCTTTGTCGAACGGCGGTTCAAGTAGCATTGCCAAACCTTTCTCCTCGCTAACAAGTCGGTTCCACGCCGACTCTAGGGCCTTCGCTGTGCGTACCTTATCGCCGCCGCCGCTTAAAATGGCCCACGATTGGGCTATTGAATCGATCTTGGCTTCATCGCTCGTTGCGGAACCAAGCGGCGAACCGTCGTCAAAGAACGCCCTTAGATACCACTCTCCGTCCCATGCAGATTTTTCAACGTGTTCAATGATCGCTTCACGTTCTTTGATATAGGCGCTACCCAGTTCCGGACGTTTCAAGACCACTGCCATCTCCGACATGCGGCTAAGGACCTCCGCCATGAACCATGCGAGCCAAACGCTCTCGCCCTTCCCTTGGGCCCCTACAAGATTCATTCCGTCGTTCCAATCACCCGTCCCCATCAGGGGCAATCCATGGCTACCGAACCTCTGGCCGCGTTTTACCGCGCGCTCGCAATGTTCGAAGAGCGTGCCGCTCTCGGATGATATCACCGGTTTCTGGATGGTCTCGTGCTGGTCCTCTTTAAGTAACGGCGCATCGAGATACGGGACAATTTCATTCAGGATCCCCGTATCGCCGGTGACCCTGACATACTGGGCGGCCACAAAGGGGAGCCACAGAAGGTCGTCGGATATCCTAGAGCGGATCCCTTCTCCGCTAAGCGGTTGCCACCAGTGTTGAACGTCCCCTTCCTTGAACTGGCGGCTTGCAACGTAAAGAATGTGTGAGCGCGCGAGGTCCGGATACGAGTACAAGAGGGCCATAACGTCCTGAAGCTGATCGCGGAACCCGAAAGCTCCGCTTGATTGATAGAACGCGGAACGTCCCCATATGCGGCAGGAAAGATTTTGATAGAGCGTCCACCGGTTGATCATAATGTCGGTGGCCAGCTCCGGCGTGTGTATCTCGATAGTTCCAAGCCGGTTGTTCCACCAGTCCTTCGTCTCTTCAAGGGAGTCCGAAAAATGGAGATCGTCGCGATAGGCAAAGACCAGCTCCTGAGCCTCGTCAACCGAGTTAGCCTCACCCAGCATGCAGGTGATCTCGACCTGTTCGCCCGGGGCAAGTTTTAATGTGACCTGAAGCGCGGCACAAGGGTCAAGCCCGGCGCCCGTCCGGCGAGAGAGTCTCTTTCTCTCCATCGCCGCAGGGTCTTCCATGGACCGGTTCCTTCCCATAAAGGCGGTGCGATCACCGGTGTATGAAGCGGCGTTCATGCTCAGGGCGGCAAAGGCTACCTTGTCGCCATAATCTGGATTATAGAAATTGCGTGCCGTCAGAATATTCGTATCACTGTCCCAGTCAGTGACGATATGGGACTGCGATGATTCGCGGATCTCTCCGAGCGTCCACTCGGCATAATGGGTCACAGAGATCTTTCGCGTCCTTGCGGTATCGTTCTTAAGTGTGAGCCTTTGCAGCTTAATCGGCTCTCCGCCATCGTCATTCACAGGAACGAATACTATCAGCTCCTGTTCTATGCCGTGGCTGTTATGTTCATAGACAGAATATCCGGCACCGTGTCTGGCGCGGTACGCGGTCTTTTCGCGAATAGGCGACGCGGTCGGCGTCCAGAAGACGCCGGTATCTTCGTCACGAATATAGATAGCCTCTGAAGGAGGATCTGTGACCGGATCGTTCGACCATGGGGTCAGACGATTGCGCTGACTGTTGCCGGCCCAAGTAAATCCCGAACCCGTTTCACTTACGAGCGTGCCGAAGTTCGGGTTAGCGATCACATTTACCCAAGGTGCCGGTGTATTGATCCCCGGAGCAAGATAGACGGCGTATTCACGGCCGTCGGTGGTAAAACCTCCAACGCTGTTAAAGAATGGGAGATCCATGAACGGGAGTGCGGCCGAAGGATCCTTTGAAGCACGCCTTAGAACTATATTTTCCGGCATGTCGGGGGCCTTGAGAGGCGCACTCAATTGCTGCTGGAGTGTGCCGCGTGCCACAACCATCACAACGCTCGCCACGGCCCTAAGAAGCGTGAGGTCTTCCGGCGCAATGATATCCGCACTGCGAAGGAACACTCCGCCCGGTTTATCCACACCCGTGACCGCGGTATGAGACTGAACGAGATGTTCAAGCTGTTCGCGTAGCGGCTGGGTGTAGCCGGCGGCCTCTTCATTAAGAATGACGAGATCCGCCATCAGCCCGTGCATCCGCCAATATGTGTGGGCCTGAAGCAATTGCCTTACAAGCCCCAAGTCCCTCGCCTCACTGACTGCGACAAGGAGAATAGGAAGGTCCCCGGAGATTGAATAGGCCCAGAGGCCTGACTGTCCCTTTCTATTCTGTGAAATTCGTTCAGATGTAGAACGAAGAAGCGAACCGGGATAGAGAAGATGACTTGCCAGCTGCTGAAAAGAGCGGGCGTCGTCAGGTTGAATGCGTAGCAGACGCAGTTCAAGCTGGGCGGAGGCCCACGCAAGATCAAGTGCATGATCGATGGCATGCACGTCGCCGTACTTGGCGGTCAGACTAAGCGCATGTTCCCGCGACTCTCCCGCGGCAAGCACCATGGATACCTGTACTCGCTTACCCGGATGAAGCACCACGCTCTTGCGAAGGCTCAATACTGGGTCCAGAACAAATCCTTGGCTGCGTCCCGGCTCCTGCGACGCCCCCATGGGACTTGCAATAGTTCTTCCGCGGCCTATAAAACGCCTACGGTCGGTCTCGAAACGCAGGTCTTCGTTCTGCTCGCCATCGAACGTCAGGCGGTGCGCAACGAACACAGGGGCTTCATCGCTAAGACGAGGACGACGATGCGCGAGTAGCACATGTTCCTCCGGCAAGGCTTCGGTCTCTATAAAGAGCTTGTTGAAGGCCGGATGCTTAATGTCCGCATCGTGCGTCGACATCGAAAGCTCAACGTAACTCGTAAGATCAAGCCTGCGGGTACGCATGGTACGATTGATGAGCGTGATCCGCCGTATCTCTACATCGTCCTCCGGCGCAACAACGACCTCTGTCTCACTTTCTATTCCGTGATCAAAGCGTCGGAACATGGCCCTGTCGAGCGTAAAGTTCGCACCGTAGTCAGATACCTTTCCCACGGTCGGCTGGTAGGTGTTACACCAGAGCTGGTTCGAATCCACATCGCGTATGTAGCAGAATGTCCCCCATGGGTCTCGGGTCTTGTCCGAACGCCAGCGAGTGATCTCAATATTGTTCCAACGGCTGTAACCGCCGCCGGCGTTCGTTACCATCAGGCTGTAACGGCTGTTGGAAAGAAGTTGTGTCTTCGGACTGCTGGTATGAGGCGTATCGAACTGACTCACCGCGGGCGTCACGTCGCCAATACTCGCAACGGAAGAAACACGCTCGCGCGTGGAGATGTGATGTAGCGGAGGAGTGTTCGGAATACGCTCATGCAAAAGGGACTCGGCGGCGCGCACGCGCGGATCGCTGTGAAAATGGCGCTGGAGAGAATTATCGTGGAGCAGATTGGTGAGCGCCATAAAGCTCATTCCCTGATGGTGAGCCATATAGGTTCTTACCGCCACGCCGTGCTCGCCCTCGCGGCTTGGCTGTTGGGAAAAATCGATCGCCTCGTAATATCCGTAATCGTTGAGGAGCCCCAGCTCCGAAAATCTTTTCAGGTTCTTGACCGCCGCCTGTGGAGCGATATTTAGCGCCAGCATGGTGGCATAAGGCGCAACGACCATCCTCTCTGCCAGATCACGCTTGAGCCCCAGTTCAGGCACACCGAAGGCCGCGTACTGATGGGTCTTGTGAATATCCAGATCGCCGTATGCGCACTCAGATATCCCCCACGGCACATGGTGTTTGGAACCGTAGGCCATCTGAATGGCCACGGCTTCGCGCGTCGATTTGTCGAGCAAGGAATTTGCATAGCTACGCTGAAAGAGCAGAGGCATCAGATATTCGAACATCGTCCCGGTCCAGCTGAGGAGCACCCGTCGCCGGCCGATAGCGCCGTAGGGACGGCTCATGGAGAACCAGTGATCTGTGGGAATATCACCGCGGGCGATGGCAACGAAACTTCCCAGGCGCGCTTCGCTCGCCAGCAGATCGTAAAAAGCGCGGTCCAGACGTCCTTCAGAGACGTTGTATCCGATAGAGAACAACCGGCGGTCGGTATTGTACAGAAAGTTCATGTTGATCGAGCCGGAGAGATCGCGCACTGAATGCATTAGTATGATGGAATGATCGAGCTTTTCATTGGCAAGCCACTTTGACTTTTCGAAGGCGTTGACGACCCGGTCTATCCAGTCGCGCAGGGCAGCGTCGCCCGCCGGCGCAATGGTGCGTATGAAAGCAAGGGACGCTATGCACGGAATCTGTCCGCTGGCGATATCTTTAAGCGACGGCACGTTTTGAACGGCGGCACGGAATGCAGGTACGGCATAAGGGTCGAGTATGGATATCTCGCCTTCCGTCTTTTCGCTCAAGATCTCTATCCACGTAAGATAACGGTCGGCGATATTCTTCCATGCCACAAGCTGGTCCTCAACCTGTTTTATCCAATATATTATCTTCTTGTTAGGTGCGGCGGCATCAAACGCCCTCTTGAAAAGGTCGCCGGTCTCTTTTTCTGTCCTTCGAAGGAGAGAAAGAAGCCCGACAGCGGTATCCGGCGGATACTTCCATGCCTGCATAAGTTCACGCATGACCTGAAAATTAAAGCCAGTCTGTTTTTCGTCGCGGATGACCTGTTGCAAGACATGCACCGCGTCTTTGAGCCCTTCGAATGCCTGGGGCCCAAGGAGCGGCGACTGAATGAGATCAATAAGCCCCTGGTCCATGGACCAGAGCGAACCGAGCAGGTTTCCGCTGTCCACCATGGAAACATAGCGGGGGCTTAGGGGTTCCAGCGTCTTAATATCATACCAGTTCAAAAGATGGCCTTCGTAACGCTCAAGTTTTGCAATGCTCTCCATCGTCTTGCTCAGTTTAAAGACAACATCGTCTAGAGTGACATATCCAAAATCCTTGGCGCCGAGCACGCTCACCAGATAGAGTCCAATATTGGTAGGGCTCGTCCTCATGGCGAGCTTGTCCTGATAGGCGACCTGATAATTGTCCGGCGGCAACCACGAGGTATCATCGTTCACGAAATCAGTGAAATAGCGCCATGTCCTCCGCGCAACATCCCGCATGAACTGACGGTCCTCCGCCGGAAGCATGAATTGCGGCTGTTCTACCTTCGGCCGCCTGTTAAGAAGCCATCCAAAGAGAGGCGAGATGAACCAGAGGATAAGCCACGGCAACGCCGCCTGAAAACTTTCCGGACGGAATTGAAGTAGCGCCCATCCTACGAACACGCTTAACGAACTGATAAGAACGAGTGAAAGAATGAAGACGGGCACCTTGGCCTGGACAATGCCATGCGCGGCCTGTGCCGAGGTCCACTCAAGGAGCCTTCGATGGGAGATGCACCGACGATAAAAGACCCTCATCGTTGCATCAAAAGAAAGCCATGCCTGATACGGAAGTAACGCCGCCTCCACCAGCACGCGTAGCATGTCGTATACCTTCTTGGCAAAAGAGACGCCCTTTATTCCCTGCCCCGTTGTCGCCCAAGTGACCGGCTGTGCCAGAGAGTGAAAGAACAATTGAACGGCGACCACAGCAGTAGCTATCCACCCGGCCTGTGAAGAGATGAACCACGAGGCAATGAGAAAGCCCAAACTGGTCGCGGGGAGCCAGCTGCGACGGAGGTTGTCGAGCACCTTCCAGCGGTCGAACCACGTAAGGACGTTAGCATGACGCCCGCCGCCGGCCTTTGGAACGCGCGGCAGTATCCAGTCGGCTATCTGCCAGTCTCCCCGGACCCAGCGGTGTTGCCTTTTAACGTAGCTTAAATAATCCTGCGGGAACTCATCATACAGTTCGATATCGCTGGCAAGTCCTACCCTGACATGAGAGCCTTCGATAAGGTCGTGGCTGAGGAGCAGGTCCTCCGGAAATCTGCCGGAGAGGACCTTACTGAAAGTTCGAACGTCGTAGATACCCTTGCCGTGATAAGAGCCCTCACCCGCAAGGTCCTGCGAAACGTCGGAAACGGCATTCGTGTAAGGGTCGATGCCCACGGGGTCGGAGAAGAGCCTGCTAAATGGCGCGCCGCTCGTGCTCGGGAGTGAAGGACTGACACGCGGTTGTATGATAGAGTAGCCAGACCGGACACGACCTGTGCCATGCATACGCGCCACGTTAAGAGGATGCGACAGCGTCTCTATCATCCTGCGAGCGGTGTCGTGCGGCAACTGTGTATCGCTGTCGAGGGTGATCACATATCTTATATTAGCAAGGCGGTCCTGATCCCCTACGTAGACAAGGGGATCGACATCCGGCGCTCTTGTTCCGTCGATCAGACGATTTAGCTCTTCAAGTTTTCCGCGCTTTCGCTCCCAGCCGATGAATTTTCCTTCCGAGGCGCACCATTTCCTCTCGCGGTGGAAGAGAAAGAAACGCCCGCCTTCATAACGCTGGTTCAAGAACTCGATGCCCTTTCTGGCGGCATGAAGTAAAGGCGCATCCGTTTCGACATGGTCCTTGTCGGCATCCGTAAAATCAGAATAAAGGCCGAACAAAAGATTGTTGTCCGTATTGGCTAAATAGCGGACCTCGAGCTTTTCCGCTTCTTCCCTCACCGTCTCCAGATCGGTCAGCATCATCGGGACCACGACAAGGGTCTTGCAGGCGTCGGGAATGCCCGAGACCTTAAAGTCCATTTTCGGCAGGGTGCGCGGCGGAAAGATGCGCGTTATAAGATAATTGACCGTTTCAAGGGCTATCTGGCTCGCTGGGATCACAAGAAGTGCGGCGATGAGCAACTGGGCCCAAATAAGATGTGCGTTGAGGCCAAATCTGAAAGAGAAGAAAAAACATGCGGCTGTAAAGATGGAGATGCCGATCAAATATACCGCGGTATGATGCCTATACGCCCAATGAAGAAAACGGAAGCGAAGGGCCTCCCTGCAACCGACACGTTTGGCCAGATTCCCTCTCCTGTCGCCTATCAAATACGTTCCCACATGCCCCGAAAGCTCATCACGCCCCGGGCCGAAGCTCGCTTCAGAAGCCATCTCGACGGCCTGTTTTGCGACCTCTTCCTCCGAAAGGCCGGACCCGCGGTGGAGATCTTCAATGGCGCGGCGATACATATCGCGCGTGGCAAAATCCATTTTAGAATAGATGTTCGCGGGATCGTGCCGCAACGTCTGATCCACCTTGCTTAGTGTCTCAAAACATTTCTTCCAATCAAGAAGCGAAAGCTGACGCAAACTTATAAAGGCGTTCCCTATCGAGAGCTGATCCTTGGTCTGACGGTTAGTCTCACGAATGGTCAGCTCGTTCAATGTCCTGTGGAATGTTCTTTCAAGCCAGCCCTGCACGGGGACCAGTGCGGTCCCTTCGTCGTAGAGGTAATCTATCAGCTGAGCGGCAAAACATGGGCTGGGGTTAGGTTCGGACTCGGAGAGCTCCGCCATGATAGAAAAGAGCTGGTGTGGTTTCCTACGAGTGACCGTTATGAGGCGGTTGGCCCACAGATCGGCCAGTTCCCGCTCGCGCAGATCGGAGACCGCCCTTTCAGCCAGCTGTCCGATGCCTTCGAGCAGTACTGCCCTGAGCATCTGGGGAACCGCCCAGAGCTCGCCTATCGAGAGCGTCTTTTCGGACTGATATGTTTCGATAAAGGCGAGCACGTTCTCTTCGTCTAGGCGCATATCGGTGTGAGAAACGAGTTCGCGAGCCAGGCCGTAGATGCGAGGCAACCCGCGTTCGGGGCCGTTCGCAAGGGAAGGAAGCTGCCGGTAAAAGTTACGCGGAAGATTGAGCCGTATGTCGCGGGCCGTGCTTTCGAGTATATATTCATTGTCAAGGAGCCACTCGGCCGCGGGCGACACGCTCTGTTGCAGATGACCGGCCTCGGAAAGGTTAAGACACGCCCACTGCACCCACTTGCGCCCCTCTTCGAGGTGCCTTAACAGTTCTATATTTTTAACGGGCTTTGGATCAAGTTGATGATCTGCGGCCAGACTTTTAGCATGTTCAAGAAGTTGTGAGAGATTAAGCGATGTTCCTCCGGGACTAACGTTCTCCAGTTTCGGACCTTTGATCTGCTGATGAAGGACAAAAAGGGCCGGTGGTATCTCACCGATCTCGAGAAAGAGTTCGAACGGAACCCGCATCTTTTCGATAGGTTCCTGCAGTATCAGGACGGTCTCGCCGGACGCAAGCAGGCGCGCGTGATATTTAATGAGCTTTCGGTCGACGCCAAAAATTGAACGTCGCGCCCTGACCTTTCCGTCCTCACCCTTGCTTAATAACGCGGCACGGCCAAAACCTTTATGCCGTAATTTCTTGAGCGCCTCACGAGCCTCTCCTTGTTTGGCAAAGTAGCCTATCAGTACGCTGATCTTCATTTGGTATTAATTATCCCCCTATACACACCAGGGTACCTCTAAAAACCTGCTCGTTCTGTCATTGCGAGCCCCGAAGGGGCGCGGCAATCTCCCCGCAAACACTTGATTTCACTGGATTGCTTCGGTCGCTACGCTCCCTCGCAATGACACGCCGATGGGTTTTTAGAGGTGCCCACCAGTTATATGACGCGACACCACCCCCAGATACAAATTCGCGCATCAGGTTTGTAGCTTATCCTACTAATCTTGCAACGAAATAACGCACTTCACCCAAAACCGCCATTATGGACGGTGTGCCCCAGCCCGTAAGGAGCCGGTGTGCGGGGGATGTATACCCCAAGGGCGTCACCACTGGCGTTTACCGGGGGATGTGTGCCAATATAATACAAGGGAAGGTAATTGTCGGTTTTCAGATGGCCGGCGACAGTTCCAGACATCCTTGACATTTTATTGCCCTGTTTATAAACAAGAAGTGAAAGGGGTTATATGAGATCATTTGAAAACAATCTGGTTGAACATCGGATCGACATCACGCACAAACCGCTGGAGATCCTGCAAGTCAATGTCGGCAAGCTCTGCAACCAGGCCTGCCATCATTGTCATGTGGAGGCGGGACCGAAGCGAACCGAGATCATGGAAAAGAGAACGGTGGATCGCCTGATCGAACTCTTGGATCAATCGCCCACCATTTACACCGTCGATATCACCGGCGGCGCGCCCGAACTCAATCCTCATTTTCGCACACTGGTTGCAGCCGCCAGACAGCGGAACAAGGAAGTGATCGACCGATGTAATCTGACGGTCTTCTTTGAGAAAGGCCAGGAGGAAACGGCGCATTTTCTGAAAGCACATCAGGTAAAGGTCGTGGCCTCTCTTCCGTGTTACTCCAAGAAGAATGTAGATGCTCAGCGAGGCGGTGGTGTGTTCGATAAGAGTATTCGCGCCTTACTGTTATTGAATGAACTCGGTTATGGAAAGAACGATTCGGGACTCACACTCGATCTGGTTTACAATCCGCTGGGGGCCTTTTTGCCTCCCTCACAAGAGAAGCTCGAACTCGATTACAAAAAAGAACTGCACGAACTCTTCGGCATCGAATTCAACCATCTCTTCACGATTACCAACATGCCGATCAAGCGATTTTTGGATCAATTGGTCAGAGAAAATAAATATGAAGAATACATGACACTGCTCGCGAACAACTTCAATGCCACTGCGGCTTCGATCGTCATGTGCCGAAACCTGATTTCCATCGGGTGGGATGGAAACATCTATGATTGCGATTTTAACCAGATGTTAGACATCCCTAGTGGCAAGACAAAAACAAACATTTGGGATATTGAAACCTTCGATCAAATTAACAAAAGCCCCATCGCCTTTGCCAACCACTGCTATGGCTGCACGGCGGGGGCCGGGTCATCTTGTGGAGGAAAACTGATATGACAGACAATCATCATACCCTGGAAACGGTAAAACAATATTATGGAAAGACGCTCAAAACCAATGCGGACTTAAAGACCAACGCCTGTTGTACGTTGGATGCCATGCCCGTACATCTGAAACCCATCCTGGGTCAGATTCATCCGGAGGTGTTGGAGAAATTTTACGGATGCGGCTCGCCAATTCCCGCCGTATTGGAGGGCAAAACTGTTCTGGACCTCGGTTGCGGAACAGGGCGGGATACCTTCCTTCTCTCCAAACTCGTGGGATCGGAAGGCAAGGTGATCGGTGTCGATATGACGGCGGAGCAATTGGCGGTCGCCAAGAAGCATGTCGACTATCACGCGCAAACCTTCGGGCACGAAAAGAGCAATATAGAATTCTTAAACGGGTATATCGAAGACCTTGAGGGGCTGGGGATCAAGACCGGTTCCATTGATGTCGTGGTCTCCAATTGTGTCATCAATCTCTCACCGGAAAAGCGGCGGGTCTTTTCCGAAATCTTCCGTGTGCTGAAACCCGGCGGTGAACTCTATTTCGCGGATATCTTTTCCGACAGGAGAATCCCGAAATATCTGGCAGAAGATCCAACGTTGATAGGTGAATGTCTCGGTGGAGCCTTGTACACCGAAGATTTTCGCAGACTCATGATGGATGTGGGGTGCCTTGACCACCGTGTGGTGACGCAAAGAAAGCTTACCATTGAGAACCCTGAGCTTGAGCATCAACTGGGGGCTATTTCATTTTATTCGGTGACCGTTCGGGCATTCAAACTGAAGTTGGAGGATCGCTGTGAGGACTATGGCCAGGTGGCCTATTACTTGGGGACCATCCCTCAATGTCCGCAAGCCTTCCCGCTGGATGATCATCACCTTTTTGAAAAAGGAAGACCCGTGCTCGTATGCAGAAACACGGCGGCCATGCTGACACAGACCCGATACGCGCCGCACTTCCGTGTCGAAGGGGATGTGTCGACTCACTACGGTTTATTCGATTGTAAACCGCAAAGGTCCACCGGTCCCGAGGAAACACCATCAAACCAAGGGTGCTGTTAAACCATGATTACCTTTAAAGACATTTCGATCATCATTCCTGTCGGGCCAGGCGAAGGCGCGCTTTCAGCGCTCTTGGGAGATCTTCGACCTATTGAAAAGGAGGCGGAATTGATCGTCGTTCGCGGGGCATCACGGCCCAAACAACTGAACGTTGGGGCACGTAAGGCTACACGAGATTTTCTGTGGTTTCTGCATGCCGATTCCAGACTCTCATCAAAAACTCTCGTCGCTTTGCTCGGATCTCTGGGCAAAAATCCACATGCCCTTCATTATTTCAATCTGCGCTTTTTGCCCGATGGCCCGCCGCTGATGTTTATCAATGAAATCGGGTGCTGGATTCGTTCCCGCATTCTCGGTGTTCCATTTGGGGATCAAGGATTTTGTGTATCAAAGGAAAAATTTGAAAAGATCGGGGGTTTTCCTGAAGATGCTCTCTATGGGGAAGACCATTTGTTCGTGTGGCGGGCCAGGCAAAAGGGAGTCCAGCTTCGGTGCACCGGCACCCCGCTCCGCACGAGCGCTCGCCGCTACGCCGAAACAGGTTGGGCGAAGCTCACGTGGATGTATGCCTGTCGGTGGACTCGTCAGGCATGGCCTTCATTAAAAAAAACTTTATGAAGCAACTTTTAATTTTTGCAAAGCACCCCGAAGCAGGTAAGGTCAAGATCCGTTTGGCCCAAGCGATCGGTGCGGTCAATGCTGCTTTGGCATACAAGACAATGGTGGAGATTGTGATGAGGAGTACCAAACCCTGTAATGGGGAGTTCACCCAAGTCTTGTATTACGACCCTCCGGAGCTGAGAGAGAAATTTCAGTCATGGCTGCAAATAAGCCACCTTAAGCCTCAATCTGGTGGCGATCTCGGTGAGAGGATGAAGCAGGCTCTCACTCAAAGCTTGGAAGAAACCGAACATGCCGTCTTGATTGGGACTGATTGCATTGATGTGGATCGTCCCCTTATTTTGAAAGCTTTTCAGGATTTGGAGAAAGCCGATCTTGTGCTCGGACCGGCAAAGGACGGCGGTTATTATCTGATCGGATGCCGCCAAGTTTATCCGGAGCTTTTTGCCGGAATCGATTGGGGGACCGAACGTGTTTTTGCGCAAACGCTAGAGAGAGCAAGAGGCTTAAATTTAAGCACGGCCTTGCTTCCGGAGTTGGAAGACATCGACACAGGAGAACAATATGGAAAATTTGGAGAAAAAATTCGACCGGACCTCCCGCTTTTATAACTTGATTGACTGGCCCTTTGAGAGATTCCGCTATCGAAGGATCAGGAAGCGAATATGGGAGGGATTATCAGGAAAGATTTTGGATGCCGGTGTAGGTACCGGCTGTAATATGCCCTTCTACCCAATGGATGCGGCTGTGGTCGGTATTGATTTGAGTGCGGGAATGCTTGAACGCGCTAAAAAAAAGGCATCCTTGTATGATGGGAAAAACGTGGAGTTCAAAAAGGCAAGCGTCTATCAACTTCCTTTTCCCGATGAATCCTTTGATTTCATTGTCGCGACCTTCCTCTGCTGTGTCGTGGATCAACCTGCCGTCGCCGCCCATGAATTGAGGCGCGTTTGCAAGAGGGGCGGGAAAATCCTTTTCCTTGAATACGTCTTATCCAAAAAACCGATCCGACGATTGATCCAAAAGATGGTGACCCCCTACACTCGTTTCATGTTTGGTGTCGATTTTACTCAAGACACACTTGCTACGCTACAAGAAGCGGGTTTCAGAATTCTCAACGAAGAGGATATCACGGGTGATGTTTTGAAATTGATCGTGGCACAAACTTAAAGGAGCATTGATGCAAACCAAAAAATATCATCTCATCGTCATTGGTGCCGGCTCCGGCGGCTTGGTCGTTGCCGCAGGGGCCGCCGGCCTTGGTGCTAAGGTGGCGCTGGTTGAAAAACACAAGATGGGTGGTGATTGCCTCAACGCCGGCTGTGTGCCGTCGAAAGCCATCATCCGCTCGGCGAAAATCATCCATGATGCGCGAACCGCCGAGCGATTCGGATTGCAATCCCACAACTTCGACATCAAGCTCGATTCGGTTTTGGCCTCCGTCCGCGAGGTTCAAGAGAAGATCGCTCCCCATGATTCCGTCGAAAGATTCACGTCGCTCGGAGTCGACGTCCGTCTGGGTGAATACCGATTTATTTCTCCGAATCAAATTTCAAACGGCAAGGAAACATTGGAAGCTAAACGTTTTGTCATTGCTACCGGAGCCTCGCCCTTCGTGCCTCCCATTCCCGGAATGGATAAAATTCCCTATCTGACGAGCGACAATGTCTGGCAGTTAAAAGAGTTGCCGAAAAATCTCATCGTTTTGGGAGGCGGTCCGATCGGAGCAGAACTGGCGCAAACCTTTGCGAGACTCGGCAGTCACGTCACCGTCGTTGAAATGGCTGACAGGCTGTTGATTCGCGAGGATCCCGAAGTATCCGAGCTGGTCAAAGAGAGGTTTGAGGCGGAAGGCCTTACGGTATTACTCAAAACGAAGGCCGAACAAATCGATGGTGGGTTGATCGTTTCTGGTCCTGACGGACAGAAAAGAAAAATCACATTCGACCGGATTCTCGTGGCCGTCGGACGCGCCCCCAATGTGAACGGCCTCGGTTTAGAGAAAGCGGGTGTTCAGTACGACAAAAAAGGGGTCAAAACAGACGCGACACTCCGGACGACAGCCAAGAATATTTATGCCTGCGGCGATATTGTCGGCCCTTATCAATTCACGCACACCGCCGATTTTCAGGCCCGGCTGATTTTGCGCAATGCCTTGTTTCCCGGAAAATCCAAAATCGATTATCGTGTCGTGCCGTGGTGTACGTTTACCGAGCCCGAAGTCGCTCGTGTCGGCCTCAATGAATCCGAGGCCAAACAAAACAGCGTGGCACACGATGTGTATCAATACTCTTTTAGCGATCTCGACCGCGCCGTTTGTGACCGTGAATTCGAGGGATTTATCAAGGTGCTGACCCACAAGGGGACGGATCAAATTTTAGGCGTTACGCTCGTCGGCTCCCACGCCGGAGATTTATTGCATGAACTGGCGTTGGCCATGCACCAGAAGATCGGTTTGAAAAAAGTGGCAACGATGATTCATGTCTATCCGACGCTGGCGGAGGTCAGCAAACGCATTGCCGATATCTACCAGCGCAGTCGACTGACCGACGGCTCAAAAAAATGGCTTAAGCGTTACTTCCGATGGAGATTTGGATAAACATGAAGAAAGGGTTCCTCATCATCCTTTTTATTTCCGTTGTTCTGGGGCTCTATTTTCTCACCCCTGCGCAGACTTATCTGTCGAAGGAAGGGTTTGACCAATTGGGACTTTGGATTCAGTCGCAAGGGGCTCTAGCGCCCCTTGTCTTCGGACTCATCTACATCGCCGCCACGGTCTTTGCCCTTCCGGGATCGGTCTTGACAATTGGCGGAGGTCTCTTATTCGGTACCTGGTGGGGGACGCTGATTAACTGGCTCTCCGCCAGCCTGGGCGCCCTGATCAGTTTTCTCATTGCCCGTTATTTGGGGCGGGACGCCGTATCAAAGATTCTCAAGAGCAAAGGAACTCTTCAGGGAATGGACGAGAAAATCGGCAACAACGGATTTTACTCCGTACTCCTATTACGGTTGGTTCCTTTATTCCCGTTCAACGGCCTGAATTTCGGCTTAGGCCTGACAAAAGTCTCTTTTCGGGATTACACTCTCGCCACACTTCTGGGAATGCTTCCCGGAACATTTGTGTACACCTCTTTAGGTTCTGCCGGACGGCACATTCATTTATCCGATCCCTCAACATGGATGCAAATTCAAGTATGGGGGCCATTCGTGCTCGTCATTCTGCTGACGGTTGCGACCCGAATCATGATTAGGAAAAAATAATGGGTGACCCCTCCCCTCCCGTCATCGAAGGTTGGCCGGTGCGCGTGAGGTATTCGTCCTCTTCTTTGGCCTCCTCTTTATAATCGAGCTCATTTATCGGTCTTGGATCTTTCATATCATCTCCCCATCAGCAGTTCATAGAAAAGTGCGGCCGGCTCGGAAAGCATAGCCCCCCTTTTCTTGATAACGCAAATGTTCCTTTTAAAGGGATCGCCGGTTATCCTTAAATGAGAGCACTTGTGACTCATAAGTTCGTTCTTGATGAAAAAGTGAGAGAGCATCGCCACCCCCAAACCCGCCTCCGCAAGCCTTACCGCGGCGCCGATATACCAGACATCAATTACCTCTTTCGGAACAAGGCCCCTTTGCCGTAAAGCAAGATCTATTATCTGCCGTGTCCTGCTCTTTTTCGGATACATTATGAGAGGCCGTTTTACAAGTTCTTCGGCGCTTATCTTCTTTAAGGCCGCAAGCGGACCCTTCCTCGAAACAAGAGCGTCTATCCTGTCCGAATCTATCACGTTCTCTTCTAAAAGGGGATGCGGCATTCCTATACCCGAGATGACCCCTATATCGTACTTCCCCCTTATCACCCCGTCCTCTATCTCTTCGCTCTCGCTCACTATCAGCTCAACATGAACGCCCTTGCCATGCACGATGTAGATTGACTGCCCTGACCTGACTACTGAACGTCCACGACCTCTACGTCAAACTCGAGCGTCTTGCCAGCAAGCGGATGATTAAGATCTATCTCTACGTCATCCTTGCCCACCTTGGTTATAACGGCCTGAAACTCCTGTTCGCCCACACTTCCCTGAAGAACGCTACCGGGCTTGATGTCTGGCTGACCTTCAAGTGCCGTACGCGGGACTTTTTGGACCGCCTTGGGATCCCTTACTCCATAACCGTTCCCGGGAGCAACGCTCACATGTTTTTTGTCACCCTTCTTAAGACCAACAAGCTCCCCGTCGAGCCCGGGTATTATCTGTCCGGAACCGGCCACATAGACCAGCGGTTCGCGTCCTTCCGATGAATCGGCGACCTTGCCGTCCACCGTTAGCGTATAGTTTATACTGACGGTCTTTCCGTTCGCTATATCCATTTCGATCCCCTTTTCCGCCACGGTGTCAGAATCCTTTTTCTTGCACGCAAAAACAACCACTAAAGCCGCGATCAATACAAGCGCCAGTCTCTTTTTCATTTTCTTCTCCTTGTACGCCCTATTCGTACCTTAGGGCCTCTATCGGGTTCAATTTTGAAGCCTGATGCGCAGGCCATATACCAAAAACAATACCGACTGCAAATGAAAAGATGGTTGCAAGTAAAATAGATGAAATTGAGACCTTGACGGTCCAATCGGCAAAGATGAGCATGGAAAGCGCTATCACAAATCCTATGCATATCCCAAGGACGCCACCTATCAGGGACATCAGCGTGGACTCGCATAAGAACTGAACGAGAATATCCGTATCCTTTGCGCCGATGGCCTTGCGTAGCCCGATCTCGCGAGTACGCTCGGTGACGGAGACAAGAGTAATGTTCATGATACCTATGCCGCCGACAAGTAGCGATATGGCGGCGATGGCGCCAAGTAAAAGGCTCATGGTCTTTGTGGTCGCCTCAAGGGTCTTTCTGATATCGGACATGTTCCTTATCTGGAACGAATCCTGCTGGTCCTTGGTGAGTAGCCTGTGTTCTTTAAGGACCCATTATGGCGACAAATTCGCCCTTCTCTATCTTTAAAGAGACTCCGCGAAGGGCCCGAACCTCCACCTTGCCCATCTGGTACGTCTTATGTACTTCTTTAAGTTCTATCATCTTCTACTTTGATTTAGTTTGTTTTCTTCTCATCGGCATAAAAGGATTGTTCTTGGCGTCCGACCTTTGAGGCTCATATTTTTTGGCCTTAATAAGGATCTCGTCCGGGGCGGTTACGCCCGAAAGTACCTCAATCTTCCCCTCGCCCGTTATTCCGGTCTCAATGACCTTTTCCACTCTTTTAGAGCCGTCACTCACATAGACCACCTTATGACCATTCACGCTAGAGACCGCTTCCATGGGAAGGAGGAGCGCATCGTCCTTGAAGGCGACGATGAAATTTACACTTGCGTTCATGCCGGAACGGATAAAGGCCGGAGGTGATTCGGGGATAAGATCTACCTCGTAGATGGTGACATTGTTGACCGTCTTTGATTCGTAATAGAGATGTTCGACCTTGGCGTCTATCTTCGTCTCCGGATAGGCGTCAAGTGTGATAAAAGCCGGCTGGTCCAGCTTTATCTTTCCGATATCGGTCTCATCTACCTGCGACCTTATGATAAGATGGTCCGAAAGGACGATAACGGCTTCATTTACGGTAACGGTCTGCCCCGCCTGCATCTTCGAAACGATCACTTCGCCGTCTATCGGGGATATAAGAGATATAGGTTTATAGGCCTCTTTCCAATATTTAAGAGAAGCCTCACCTTGAGCGCGCGCGGCATCAAGCAACGCGGAACGTTCGGTGGAGCTCATCCATGCAAGGGTTTGGCCGACCTTTACCCGCCCTCCCTCTTTCACAAGTATGGTATCGACCCTGCCGTTGACGGGCGGTTTTATCTCAAGCCTGTTCTTTGGAAGGACGGTACCCGTTGACGATATCACATTCTCGATATATCCGACCTCCGATTTGATCTTCACATATTCGTCCGGCTTTCCGGCGCACGAAACTATCTTTATGAGGATAACCAAGGCAACGAGCGTCAAACAACCGCCGAGTATCAACTTAAATTTATTATTCTTCATAATCAAGTGTGCCACCTTTCGCATATATCCAGCCGGCCTCAGCCCTAAGTGCGTCGGCCTTGGCCATGATATATGTCTTCTTGGCCCTTACCAGTTCGTCTTCTATGATGATCCAGTTGTCGAACGATGCGAAACCGGTCGAATACTGGGCGTCGGCAATATTGGAACGCTCCTGCGTGGCGGCCAAAAGTTGTTCTTGCACCGAAACATTTTCCGCGGCGTCTAAAAGTGAGGCCCACGTCTCTTGAAGGCCCACAAGGGCATGGTCCTTGGCGCTCCTCTCGTTCTCTGCCGCCTGTTTCAGGACCGCCTTTGCCTTTGCGACCTGTGCAAAACGGAGTCCCCCTTCGAATATCGGCATAGATACCCCGACGCCTACGCTTAACTGATTGGTGTTCGGAGGCCAGTTCTGGTTCCACCTGTTGGCGCTCGCCGTTATATTCTTCTGCGCCTTTTGCTGTTTCACGGCCTCACTTGAAGAAATAAGGTTGGGATTGGCCTCTCTGGCCGATTTAAGACAATCTTCCCACTTTAAAAAGTCCTCCGCATAAGTATTAACCACAACTTGAACATTAACACATAATATAGTGATAAATATGATTATTTTACTTAACATTTAGGTCCGCGCAAAGACCCCTTTTCATCTGCCTGTCGTAACTATAAATATCCCTTCTAAATTCCAGGTCACCATCATCGTCCACCCATGAAGTGAGGTAAACCACACTAATAGGGATATGCTCGTCAAGGTTGAGGAACCTCTCGTTCTTTCTGTGCATCTCTTTTTCTATTCTCTCCCTGTCCCAGCCCTCTTTGTCCTTTAGCACTATCTCGGCAAGCTCTACGGGTCTTTGTATCCTTATACATCCGGAACTAAAGGTCCTTGTCATGCTCTCAAAGAGTTTCTTTGTGGGAGTGTCGTGAAGATAGACGTCGTCCTTATTGGGGAACATGAATTTTATCCTTCCAAGGGCATTGCCACCCCCCGCATCCTGAACTATCAGATAATCAAAGTTGTCCTTGTTTAACTCCCCCCAGTCAATGGTCGCGGGGTCTGTTTCTATGAGCTCTCCGTTCTCCCTTGCATAGACCTTCATCCCCATCTTCTTTAAAAAATCGGGGTCCTTTTGTATCTCAGGTATCTTGTCCTCAACCGCTATCTTCACAGGAACTCTCCACTTGGGGCTAAAGACTATATATTCGATCTCATCGTTCAAAGGCGGCGTCTTTCTGTCGAGTCTTCCTACTATCGCCCTGCTCTCCCATTCGACATTGCCGTTAATATAAAGTCTGGCCATGTAGTCGGGTATATTCACCACGACATAGCGGTCGGAGCTGATGCGCGGAAGGATGTCCGAAAGACGCTTAAGGCCTATTCTCATCTGGCAGATCCTCTCCTGCGGAGATATGTTAAGCTGGGTGACGGTGAACTTTCCAAGGACGCCGTCATCTAAGATGCCGTTCCTCCCTTGAAACTCCATCAATGCCTGCGAAAGTTCGTGGTCGAACACGTCCCCGCTCGCCGGCTTTTTCAGAAGTCCCTCTCCGTGCAATCTTTCGCGCAAAATGGGCACCCTTGGATCGGTATCGCCCTCCCCTGTCTTTTTGCCGGACGGGACCTTGGGCCATGAAACGTCGGCATATTGTTTTACGAATTCATTGTAGGCCTTCAGGAAATTAAGATATCTCGGGTCAGCGCCCTTGTCGAAATAGGCCGAGACCGTGAACGAAAGGAGGACAAAAGGCAGAATTAAAATGAGCGTCTTTATCCTTAACATGTGACTATCTTGAGCATATTTGTGGCGCCGGGGGTCGTAACGGTACCGCACAGGATAACGACCCTATCGCCTTTTTTGATCTCTCTCTTCTTTTTAAGCATCCTGATACCGCTTTCTATCATAGCATCGATGGATCTCCAAGCGGGGATAACGAATGTCTTAACGCCGTAAAAAAGAGCGCTCCTTCTTGCCGCATCGATGCTGGATGCAACGGCCAGTATATCGCAGTGCGGCCTCTGTTTTGAGACATAAACGGGAGATTTTCCGGTCATAGTAAAGACGATTATAGCCTTCGCCTTTGCCTCTTCGGCAGCGAACGAAGCCGCCCTTGTTACCGCGGTAACGGAGTTATCGTCCGAAGGGTCGAGCTCGTACTTGATATGGATGTGATATCTGCTGAGCTCGGAGGCCCTGATTATCCTTGTCATGGTAGCGACCGCGTTAACGGGATCGTGACCCACTGCGGTCTCGCCGGAAAGCATGAGGCAATCGGCCCCCTCAAAGACGGATGTGGCGACGTCGTTGACCTCCGCGCGCGTGGGCCTCGTCATTGTCACCATGCTCTCGAGCATTTGAGTGGCGACTATTACGGGGCGTCTGAACTTGCCGCACATTTTTATTATCTCTTTTTGAACTATCGGAAGCCTCTCTATGGCCGTTTCGACGCCAAGGTCGCCCCTTGCAACCATAACGGCATCGGCCTCCTTCACTATCTCTTTAAGATGGGCAAGGGCCACGCCCCTCTCAATTTTGGCAACGAGCGGAAGTATTCTACCCGCCTTTTTCATTATTTTCTTCGCCTTCACAAGATCTTCGGGCCCCTGAACGAACGAGACGCCGATATAATCGACCCCGTTACGGACGGCGAACTTCAGGTTTTCAACATCCTTCGGGGTCAGCGCGCCGCCCTTTATGGCAATGCCGGGGAGATTTATCCCTTTATGGTCACCTATGAACCCGGAGCTCCTCGATTCCGCTATTATCTTTCCGCTCTTTTTAGAAATGACCTTAACTTCCAATTTGCCGTCGTCGATAAGAAGCGTATCGCCGCTTTTGACATCGCCCACGAGCCCGGCATAGGTAATAGGGATATCTCCTTTTGAGGCTGTGGATTCAGGTGCCAGGATGACCTTTTCACCGGCCCTTATCTGGATGGGGTTTGGAATCTTATCGGTCCTTATCTTGGGGCCTGAGAGATCGGCAAGGATGGCGATATGTTTGCCGGTGATCCTTTCGACATCTCTTATGGTCTTTATACCTGCCAAATATTCGCATTTCTCACCGTGCGAAAAATTGATCCTGGTGACATCGAGGCCGGACTCTACCATTTTTTTGAGCGTCTTAAGGTCCGAGGACTTGGGACCGATCGTCGCAATGACCTTCGTCTTTTTTGACATGGACGCT
>PCWZ01000020.1:16429-27065 GCA_002796305.1 Deltaproteobacteria bacterium CG11_big_fil_rev_8_21_14_0_20_49_13 | reverse complement strand
CATAAACACTTGATTTATGGAGATTGCTTCGTCGCTGGACGCTCCTCGCAATGACATAACAATGGGTTTATAGAGGTGCCCTAAAATCACTACCAGAGGCCGGAGTTCTTAAGGAGTTCCTTGTCGGATATTATATCGCTCGCAGGGCCCTGAGCGGATATCTTGCCGCCGGATAGGAGAACCACTCGGCTACAGCATCTTTCTACAAGGTCGAGGTCGTGCGAGGCGATTATCTTCGTGTGCGTGAACGAGTTCAATAGCTCCATAAGCCTTCTCCTGTTCTTTGGGTCAAGGTTGCTAGAAGGTTCGTCAAGTAATAGGACCTGCGGCTCCATCGAAAGGACCGTTGCAAGAGCCACCCTCTTCTTTTCGCCAAAGCTTAAGTGATGAGATGATCTTTGCTCGGAAGTCCCCATTCCCACCTTTTCAAGCGCATCAAGCACTACCTTAGCTATCTTCTCTTTGGGGACTCCCATGTTAAGCGGACCAAACGCAACGTCATCAAATACAGACGACATAAAGAGCTGAACATCCGGGTCCTGAAAGACTATGCCGAGCTTTGACCTTATAAACGGCATATTATCTTTGCTCAGTTCTTTTCCGAGGATCGAGGCCGTGCCGCTTGCATTAAAGACCCCGTTGAGGCAGAGAAGGAGGGTCGATTTTCCGGCTCCGTTCGGGCCTATAAGGCCTATCGATTCGCCCTCTTTTACCTGAAGGTCAATGCCAAGGAGCGCCGGCGTTCCGTCAGGATACGAGAAGCCAAGATCGTTCGTTTCTATCGCGTTCATAAAATATTCATCCCGATGATGACTGCTACTATAGACCCAAGGATGACAGATTCCGCGGTCTTAAGCCCTTCGCCGGATATCAGATTTATCTCTCCGGTAAAACCTCTGGAGAGCATCGCATTATAGATGCTCTCACCCTTCTCAAAGGTGTTCAAAAAAAGGCTCCCGGCCATATTTGCCGTGGTCCTCATATCCTTCCTAATGAGCCCATACCCTCGCGCCCTGCTTGCAACAGACATCTGCTCAAAAGAATTGAGCATGAGGAAGAGATACCTCCAAAGGAATGATAAAAGCATAACAATGAGCCTTGGAACGCGAAGATTAGAAAGCCCTTTCAATAATCTTGTGAACCCGGCGGAGCCCAATATTATTATCGATGCCGAGAGGGAAAGAAGGGCCCTTAGCGAATATGTCAGAAATCTTGCAAGGCCATGTTTGTCGTCTACAAAAGGGATGAACGCTCCCATAAGGATGACGAATGGAAAGATCGTTGCCAGCCTTTTAAGGAAATATACAGGCGGTATCTTTGAAGCGATCAAGCCTGCGACCGCTAAAACGATGTAAAGAATAAAGGCGGCCCTGTTCTCAACAGGGGTCAGGACCACCGAGAATATAAAGATGATAAGTAGCGACATCTTGAAAGTAGCGCTCGTCCTGTGAAGGAGCGAATCTTTCCTTGCGGCCTCTTCTAAAAGGTGTTTATGCATCTTTTTTCTTCATCCTTTTAAGTATTACGGCAACACCGCAACCGGCGGCAAAAAGAAGGCCGGCGCCAAGACCTCCGGCTATCGAGGTAGATAACTTTTCGTTGGCTATTCCGGGGATGGTGTAATCGAAGAACGGAGTTCCTAATATCTGCCTCCCTTCGCCCTTTTCCATAAATCCTATCCGCTCTGCCACCTTTTCGAGCCCGTCGGGAAATGAGGATGCAAATGGTGAAATGAGGGCCCCTATCGCAACCGATATAAAAAGACCCGTTACCATCTCTTTTCTTGTCACGCTTTCTCCTTTTTATAGATGAGATCGGGCCTTATTTTAATCATGAAACCGACTATAAATGTGGTGATCAGGGCCTCGAATATCCCTATTATAGCATGAATGCCGGCCATTGCCGGAAGCACAATGGTAAGGGGAGAAGTTCCCGAAAGGGCCAGCTCAAGCGCACAAAGGCTCGAGGCAATAACGGCCGATGCCCATGCGGCTGCGGCAGTTGCAAAAATTGTCCCCTTCTTGCCTTTGAAAAGAAGTCCCAGAAAATAATATATATAGTAACCCCCAACAGTGCCTAACATGGCCATGTTAAGGATGTTCGCGCCGAGAGCTGTTATTCCCCCATCTTGAAAGATGAGCGCCTGCGCTATGAGGACGATGGTAATTACCAAGGCCCCCGCCCAAGGACCCAAGAATATCGCGGCAAGGACTCCTCCCAAGAGATGGCCGGAAGTGCCGCCCGCAACGGGAAAATTTATCATCTGCGCGGCAAAGATAAATGCCGAGGCAACGCCCATTAAAGGGACCATTTTATCCTGCATGAGCGAAACCACCCTTTTTATGAAGAACCATATGCCGGCCAAAGAAAAGACCCATGAGCCTATCCAGACAGGCGGCGATAAGAATCCGTCGGGTATATGCATTTTTATCTCCCTTAAAAGTCGAGCCGTGTCCTAATGTTGGGTCTCCCCGAATTTCCTCCAAAGAGGATTTTGGACGATTACATCGCTACCGCGCTCGGGCCCGACGGAGACAAGAGCGACCTTAACGCCCAGACTCTTCTCCATGAATTCAATATATTTTTTGGCGTTTGGAGGAAGTTCGTCCATCGACCTAACGCGTGAGAGGTCTTCCTGCCATCCATCAAGCTCTATATAGACCGGATCGCCCTTTGCATCATATTCGGTACAGACCTTTATCTTTTCAAAGCCTGTTAAGACGTCTAACTTTGTGATCGCAAGAAGGGTGAGCCCGTTAAGGACCTTTGAACGTTTTAAAAGTGCGAGGTCTAGCCATCCGCATCTTCTGGGGCGGCCTGTAGTTGCTCCGAACTCTCCGCCATTTTTGCGCAGGCGCTCTCCTATTTCATTATCCTGCTCTGTTGGAAAAGGACCGCTACCGACCCTTGTTGTATATGCCTTTGCTATTCCCATTACATGCTTTATTGCGGTCGGTCCCACTCCGCTTCCCGAACATGCCCCGCCAGCGATGGTCGTTGAAGATGTAACGAACGGATAGGTGCCGTGATCCACATCGAGAGCCGTCCCTTGGGCGCCTTCAAAAAGAATGTTCTTCTTCGCCTCAATTGCATCGTTCAAGATATCTACCGCATCTTTTGCGTACTTCTTAAGTACCGAACCAAATTCAGAATACTTTTTGAATATCTCATCAAGCGAGACCGGTTCATGACCAAGCACTTTTTCTATGTAGGAGTTCTTTTGGAGAAGCACTTCGTTAAGGCGCTCCTTTAATCTTGCGGGGTCGATCATATCTGCGACACGAATTCCCGTTCTTGTTATCTTGTCTTCGTAACACGGCCCTATTCCGCGCCCGGTGGTTCCTATCTTCCCTTTTCCGGCCGACTCCTCGCGGAGCTTATCGATAAGTTTGTGATATGGCATAACGACATGCGCGTTCAGACTGATCACAAGATTCGAGTCGTTCTTTAAAAGTCCTTTTGACTTGAGAAGGTTCACCTCTTCGATGCATACCTCGGGATCTAGCACGACACCGTTACCTATCAGACACTTGACCCCTTCGTGAAGAATGCCGGAAGGAAGGAGATGAAGGACCGTTTTCACCCCGTCTACAACGATCGTGTGACCGGCGTTGGCGCCCCCCTGATAGCGGACCACCATGTCGGCATATTTGGTGAAGATGTCGACTATCTTCCCTTTTCCTTCGTCTCCCCACTGGGTTCCTACGATCACAACTGTAGTCATATTATTTGTACAATACTCCTCCTCTTTGCAGGGGGAGGAAAAAGGCGGGGTAGATATCTACATCCCCTCTCCCCTCCTTACAAAGGAGGGGAATCTAGCCCATCAACTTTTCCATTATAGCCTTCTGAACGTGCAATCTGTTTTCGGCCTGATCGAATATCGCGGAATGAGATCCATCCATAACTTCAGATGTTATCTCTTCTTCGCGGTGCGCCGGCAGACAATGTAAAACTATCGCGTCTTTCCTGGCAAGATCGATTAACGCCCTGTTCACCTGGAAGGGTTTGAACACGCGCTTCTTTGCCTCTGCCTCGTCCGACTCCTGCCCCATCGATATCCATGTGTCAGTATTTATAACATCGGCATCTTTTACCGCCGTAGCGGGGTCGGATGTGAATTTGATGTTCTCGTAACCTCCGCCCTTCACCTTGTCGAGTATCATTGCTGGCGGTTCAAAACCCTCGGGACACGCAAGCACCAGCGGGAAACCAAAGATGATGGCCGCCTGTATCCAGGTGTTTGCCATGTTGTTCCCGTCGCCTATCCATACAACTTTTTGTTTGCTGATATCTCCTTTGTGTTCTTCGATAGTAAGCATATCGGCCATTATCTGGCACGGATGCAAGAGATCTGTAAGACCGTTTATAACTGGGACCTTTGAAGCGGCGGCCGTTTCATCGATACGGACCTGTTCGAACGTTCGCATCATGATGCCGTTGACGTAGCGCGAAAGGACCTGCGCGGTATCGAAATAGGTCTCGCCCCTTCCCAATTGGCTCGCCTGCGAGGTGATATTGAGGGCATGGCCGCCTAGTTGATACATTCCTACTTCGAAAGAAACGCGTGTACGGGTAGAGGATTTTTCGAAGACCATCGCAAGCGTCTTACCTTTTAGCGGGTGGTGTTCCTTACCCGCCTTTTGCTGCTTTTTAAGCCACTTCGCGCGGTCTAAAAGTTCGCGAAGCTCTTCTTGGGTATAATCTAAAAGCGATAGAAAGTGTCTTGTCATATGAACCTTTCCCCTTTTTACAATATATACTTGCTTAGGTCCCTGTCCTTGACCACGTCCGAGAGCTTATCGCGGACATATTTTGCGTCAACGGTAAATTTCTTTCCCTTCATTGAAGGGGCATCGAAGGAGATGGTATCGAGGACCTTCTCCATTATCGTGTGGAGCCTTCGGGCGCCGATATTCTCCATCTGCTCGTTCACATAGGCCGACATTTCGCATATCTCCTTAAGACCGTCATCTGTGAACGTAAGTTTTATCCCTTCGGTATCCATGAGCGCGATATATTGCTTTACGAGGGAATTATCGGTCTCTGTGAGGATCCTGTAAAAATCTTCCTTGACCAAGGGGTCCAGCTCGACCCTTATCGGAAAACGCCCCTGAAGTTCAGGTATCAGGTCCGAAGGCTTGCTCACGTGAAAAGCGCCGGCCGCGATAAAAAGGATATGATCGGTCTTCACCATGCCGTGCTTGGTCATTACCGTCGAGCCTTCCACTATGGGAAGGATGTCGCGCTGAACGCCTTCGCGCGAAACATCGGGACCGTGGTGGGCACTTTCGCGGGAGACTATCTTGTCAATTTCGTCCAGGAAAACTATTCCGCTCTGTTCAACGCGCTCTGTTGCCAGCTTTGTAACGCTCTCCATGTCTATTAATTTTGCGGATTCTTCCTGAGAAAGGATATCGCGCGCCTCGGAGACCTTCACTTTGCGTTTCTTTCTGCCGTTACCGTGCTGCGGGAAAATTCCGCCCATCATCTCTTTCAGGTTCATTCCAAGTTCGTCGAGATTTGAGGGACCTGCCGCAAGGACCTCTATCATGGGCACCCCTTTGGGGGCCTGCTGGGAAGGGAGTTCAATTGTCTGCTTATCGAGCTTGCCGGCGCGAAGGAGCTCTCTAAGCGCCTCGCGTGACTGTTTGGGATCGGCACCTTCGGGGAGCGGCCCCTGATCTGCAAGGAGGAGATCGAGAAGCTTCTCCTCTGCCATCTCCTGTGCGCGGACCTTTATCTTTGCCTGCTCTTCCTCTCTTACCATCTTAACGGAAAGGTCCGTAAGTTCACGTATCATCGACTCCACATCTTTGCCGATGTAACCGACCTCCGTGAACTTTGAGGCCTCGACCTTAATGAAAGGGGCGCTTGCAAGACGCGCAAGCCTTCTGGCTATCTCGGTCTTACCGACGCCCGTCGGTCCTATCATGATGATGTTTTTGGGGGTTATTTCGTCGCGTAGCGGCTGTTCTACCTGTTGGCGCCGCCATCTGTTCCGAAGCGCTATAGCAACGGCCTTTTTGGCATTGTTCTGCCCGATTATAAAGCGGTCGAGCGCGGAAACTATTTCTTTAGGCGTAAGATTCGATGATGAAGACATATTCTTTAGGAAAGCTCTTCTACAACAATCTGGTCATTTGTAAAGACACAAATATTGGATGCTATTGAGATGGATTCTTCGGCGATTTCCTTGGCAGATAGCTTTGAATGCTTCATTAGCGCCCTAGCGGCCGCCATCGCATAAGAGCCGCCGCTTCCTATCGCCGCTATGCCGTCATCCGGTTCTATTACGTCACCGTTGCCGGAGATGACGAAGGTCTTTTCCTTGTCGGCTACTATTAGTAGCGCTTCCAATCTTCTTAGGAACTTATCGGTCCGCCAGTCCTTTGCAAGTTCGACCGCCGCACGAGTCAGATTACCTCGAAACCCGGAAAGTTTGGAATCGAACTTCTCGAAAAGGGTGAAGGCGTCTGCGGTGGAACCGGCAAATCCCGCCACCACCTTGTTGTCGTTCATTGTGCGGATCTTTTTGGCCGTCTGCTTCATTATGGTGTTACCCATCGAGACCTGCCCGTCGCCTGCAATGGCGACATGCCCATCCCTACGAACCGCGATTATTGTAGTTGCATGAAACATGAAAAATGGTTTGGCCGATTAGGCCTGTTAAGTCTGTTATGTCCGTTAACGGGCTAAACTAAAGATCAGGCTTTCGGGTGGGTCTTCTCATACACATCCATTAGCTTATCGACGCTTACATGTGTATATTTCTGCGTCGTTGAAAGGCTTGAATGTCCTAAAAGCTCCTGAATGCCTCTCAGATCCGCGCCGGAATTGAGCATGTGGGTTGCGAACGAGTGGCGCAGAACGTGTGGCGTGACCTCTTTCTGAATGCCGGAGGTCTTCAAATATTTCTGGACCATTCTCTCAACGCTGCGTGGGGTGATACGAGTTCCCTGCCTGTTAAGGAAGATGGCCTTTGTAGGATACGATTTATCGAGAAGTTCTTCGCGATGGGCAAGGTAGTTGGCAAGCGCCGTCTGGGCCTTGCTTCCTACCGGAACAATGCGCTCTTTGCGACCTTTTCCGAGGACCTTGAGGATTCCTTCGCCCAAATTCACGTTTTCTAGATCAAGGCCGACAAGCTCGCTGACGCGAAGGCCCGATGCATACATGACCTCCATCATACACCTGTCGCGAAGCGAAAGGATGTCGTCGCTGTCGGGGCCTTTAAGAAGGATCGATACCTCATCGACCGTTAAGAATTTTGGAAGGCGCTTCGGGACCTTGGGCGTTGCCACATCCTTTGCAGGATTTGAAGAAAGGGTCCCCTCTTTTATCCAGTACTTAAAGAACGACCTAAGCGACGCAAGCTTTCTTGCGATGGATGCCGGATTGTTCTTGCTGAAAAGGGTGGAAAGATAACCCCTTATAATATTATGATCTATCTTTGTAAGGGTCGATTTTCCGCCGGATGCGAGTTGCGGATGGTTCTTTTCGAGGTAGTCTTGAAACTGCCTCAGATCGGCCAAATAATTCTTGGTCGTGTGGTTTGAAGCGTCCTGCTCGTGCCTCAGATATTCCTCATACTTTTTAAGTAGTTCGTCCATAGTTTTAACCTCCCCCTAGGTTTTTGCTGAAGTCATCGTATAAGTTTATTGGGGTAATATCAAGATAATTTATAATTTTTTTCTTTTTATTTCAATGGGTTTGAAATATGAGCCAAGGCATGAAACGGCCCCGTCTAAAGAACCCCTTACCTGTCGCCAATATACTGGACAGGATGTTCAAAAATAAGGGATTCGGCAAAAAGTTGGTTCAATATTCGGTATTTGAAATATGGAGCGATGTAGTAGGCTCGACTATAGCCGCCAAGACCACCCCCCGCAAGATGCAGGGAGACACGCTTGTAGTCACGACCACAAGCGCGGCATGGGCGAACGAGCTGTCATTCATGAAGCCGGTGATACTGAAAAAGATACAGGAAAAGATACCGGAGATAGAGATAAAAGATATAAGATTCACGGCGAATTCGAAGTGAAGCTCGCTCTTTTATTGCTGGAATATCTTTATCACTTTTTCCGCCGGTATCGCGCCATCGCGGATTATCGCCATTGTATCTTCGGAAACGTCGATGACCGTTGAGCCTCGTGATGGCTCGCTCTCACCGCCATCTATTATAAGATCTATCTTATCCTTAAAATATTTCTGAACATGCCTTGTTGTGAGCGAAGGGGGGTAACCGGAAAGATTTGCGCTCGTTGTGGTTATCGGTTTCCCGAACTCTCTGACGATCGCGGTCGCAACGGGGTGTGAAGAGATCCTGATCCCTATCTTGCCGGTATTCGTGGTGAGCGATTTCGAAATCTTCGGGCCAGCCGGAAAAAGAATGGTCAGAGGTCCCGGCCAGAATGCCTTTATAAGGTTCGTTACCGATTCGTTTACAGGGCCGATATAATCCTCAATCATCGCCTTATCGGCAACGAGCATCGCGATGGGCAAACTGTAATCACGGCGCTTAAGCTCGTAAAGCTTCTTGATCGCCTTTTCGTTGGTAATGTCGACTCCAAGCCCGTAAAAGGTCTCGGTGGGGTATGAAATGACATTTCCGTCGCGCAGGAACCCCGCCGCCTTTTGGACGATATCAAACTCGGGGTCCTTAGGATTTATCGTTAAGGTCTGTGACATAATTTTTTATTCTTCTCCGCAACATCGGCCGCCATCTTTTTTCTGTGGTCGGCAAGCTTTTTCTGAAGGCCCTCGTCTGAAAGTGCAAGCATCTCTACGGCCAGAAGCGCGGCATTCTTGGCGCCGACCTTGCCTACCGCGACAGTTGCGACCGGAACTCCCGGAGGCATTTGAAGGATCGAAAGGATCGCATCAAGACCTTCAAAAGGTGCCGAAACAAGAGGGACCCCTATCACGGGAAGCGTTGTGTGCGAGGCTATAACGCCCGGCAAATGTGCGGCCAGACCGGCTCCTGCTATGATGACCTTTATGCCGTTCTTGGCGGCATTCTTCGAGAATTCCGCCGTATCTTCCGGCGTCCTGTGGGCGGATGATATTCTTATATCATATTCAACTCCGAACTCCTTCAATATCTTTCCAGTCTCTTCCATCACCGGAAGATCGGAATCGGAGCCCATAAGAATCGCCACCTTTGCATTGGTTGTCATACATATTATGTCATTCTAGGCGTCAGCGAAGAATCTCCCGAAAACACCTCGGGGGGGTCCTTCGGGCTCACGTCTTCAGGATGACATCCAATTTTACATCGTTCGGTTCAAAGCTCTGTAAGCTATATCTTTCCTATAATGAACGCCGTCCCAGCATATCTTACCTACTCCATCATACGCGCGGCCGACGGCCTCCCTGTAATCACGTCCTAGCGCCGTTACACAAAGCACCCTTCCGCCGTCGGTAACGACCTTTCCGCCCTTAAGAGATGTCCCTGCGTGAAATACCACAACGCCGGGAAGTTCTCCGGCGCTATCGAGCCCTCTAATTTCAAATCCCTTCTCATAATGGTTGGGATATCCACGCGCGGTCATAACCACGCATACGCTCACCGCATCATCCCACCTTACTTCCATCTTGTTCAATCTTCCCGATATCGCCGCTTCCATCAGGTCCACTATATCCGAACGCATCCTCAACATCAAAGGTTGGGTCTCGGGGTCTCCAAGCCTTACATTGAACTCAAGGACCCTGGGAACTCCGCCTGAAATCATGAGGCCTGCGTATAAGAAACCAACGAAGGGCCTCCCTTCGGTCTCAAGGCCGTGTACCGTCGGTTCGATTATATCCTTCATTATCTTTTCGCAAAGCTCGTCGGTAACAACGGGGGCCGGTGAATATGCGCCCATGCCGCCGGTATTGGGCCCCTGATCGTGGTCGTAGACCGCCTTGTGGTCCTGGCTCGATGCAAGGGGGATGACATGCTTGCCGTCCGAAATGCATATGAAAGAGGCCTCTTCGCCTTCCAAGAACTCTTCTATAACTATCCTTGAGCCGGACTCACCGAACTCGCTTCTTTTAAGCATTCCGTCTATTGCCGCCGAGGCGTCGGCCTCGTTCTTGCAGACGATAACGCCCTTCCCAGCCGCAAGGCCGTCGGCCTTGATGACTACCGGAAGACCGTTGGACTTTATGAAGCTCTTTGCCTCGCCGGAGTCGGTAAAGACACCGTAGTTCGCCGTGGGAATGTTATATTTCTGCATGAACTTTTTGGCATAAGCCTTGGAGCCTTCCAGCTGGGCCGCAAGTTTTGTGGGGCCAAAGACATTAAGACCGTTGCGTTCGAACGAGTCGACCACGCCCGCAACCAGCGAAAGTTCGGGGCCGACGACCGTCAGATCTATCTTGTTCTTCTTGGCAAAATCTGTGAGCGCTACCACATCGTCTGATTTAATAGGTACGCACCCGGCAATTTTCGCTATGCCTGCGTTACCCGGAGCGCAAAATATCTTTTCGACCTTCGGGCTTTGGGATATCTTCCATGCAAGGGCATGTTCCCTTCCGCCGCTTCCGATAACAAGTATCTTCATGGCGGACGCTACTAACAACAAAGAACGATTAAATCAATGGTGATTTTTATATCCTTGTCTTTAGGGTGCCTCTAAAAACCTGCTTG
>PCWZ01000020.1:13161-16390 GCA_002796305.1 Deltaproteobacteria bacterium CG11_big_fil_rev_8_21_14_0_20_49_13 | reverse complement strand
GGCAATCTCTAAGCAACCACTTGATTTATGGAGATTGCTTCGGTCACTACGCTCCCTCGCAATGACACGCCAATGGGTTTTTAGAGGTGCCCTTTAGAAAATCGCCTTACAATGGCTAGCACACAGCAGCTTACCAGCATAAGTATCAGGCTTGCAATTATCGTCGAAGGCTGATAATCTTCCTGGGCGCGCAGATGACTAAAAAGATACTTTTCATACAACCTCCTCTGACATTGGAGGAACGGTACGGGAAACTCGCCGGAGGCGGAAGTTCTGCGCCTCCTATCGGACTCGCTCAGGTAGCAGCAGCGGTCAGAAATTCCCTTTCATATGATGTTATAATTCTGGACGCCGAAGCATTAGAGCTTACGATAAGCGATACTATCAAAAGAATTCGCTCTGAGAATCCCGATTACATAGGGATTACGGCGGTAACACCGTCCATCTACAAAGCATCTCTGCTTGCGAAGGCAATAAAAGACGATAACTCCGAACAGTTGATAATCCTCGGGGGTCCCCATGTCACAGCGATACCTGAATACACACTTAAAAATTATCCATGTTTTGATCTTGCTGTCTTGGGAGAGGGAGAAGATACTACAGTTGAACTCTTGCAATCACTGAAAAATGGAAAGTGTCTTACAAACGTCGCCGGAATAGCATATAGAGACAATGGCAACATTTTGAAGACCCCCAAAAGACTGTTTATAACGGATATGGACAGGCTTCCATTTCCCGCATGGGACCTTTTGCCAAATATCGCAGAATACTACAGGCCTCCTATATTCAGTGTGAAACGACTTCCATCAACTTCGCTCGTTACAACAAGGGGATGTCCAGGAAAATGCACATTTTGCGACACCTCCGTTTTTGGCCAGAAAGTCAGGGGTTTCAGCCCGGAATATGTTCTTAAAATGATTAATAGGCTGATGCATGAGTATGGTATAAAAGACATACTTTTTGACGACGATTGCGCCCCATTACTTAAGGCTAGATTCGAACGTTTGCTTGATATGCTGATTGAGTCAGATCTCGGCCTTAGCTGGTCGTGTAACTCAAGAATAGATATCGTGAGGCCCGATGTCCTTAAAAAGATGAAACGTGCAGGATGCTGGCAAATAGCCTACGGGATCGAAAGCGGTTCGCAAAAGATACTTGATTTCTATAAAAAAGGTATAACGCTAAAGAAGATCGAAGAGGCCCTTGCGTGGACAAGGGATGCCGGAATAATGACAAAGGGCTTTTTTATGGTTGGAAACCCCCTTGAAACATCCGAAACAGTTGAGGAGACAATAAATTTTGCAAAAAGAATCAAACTGGATGATTTTCAGATAACCAGCTTCACTCCTCTACCAGGCTCGGCAGTCTACCCTGTAGCCGACAAATATGGCTGGTTTGATAACGATTTCAGAAGAATGAACATGTGGAATATTGTTTTTGTTCCCAACGGCCTTTCAAAAAAAGATATTCTGCACTATTCTAAAAAAGCATTTAGAAGCTTCTATTTTAGGCCATCGATTATATTGTCCTACCTAAAAAGAATGCGTTCTCGAAAACATCTTATAGAACTGCTGAGAGGATTCAATAGCCTCGTAAGCTATCTGTTCGTTAAGGAAAAGTAACGTCCTATTTCCTTCGATAAATCACGTAATCTTCAACTTCTGCAAACTTTTCGTAATTTTTTGAAATATAGGATGATAATTGCGGAAACTTTGATATCGGCGCACCCGGCATATTAATATAAGAGATGTCCACGAACCATTCGGGCCGATTTTTCTTAAGGTCGCCAAGGTACATCTCCCAATGAGAATCGGGCATTTTAACCAGCTCTTTTCCACGATAACTCCCTGACAAGAAATGCTTGCTTAAGAACCTTGTGCCATTTTTACGTTCAACCAGAAATGGAACGCCGTTGAACCTCCCCCATACTTCTATCTGTTCATTTGAACGTGTATGTGTCTTTAAAAACTCGACGAGGGTCTTAAATTCGTTCACCTCAAGTTTTTCCCGATACCTATCTATAGGCAACGCCCAAACCCATGAATGAACAAGGGGAACAATGATCACAAGCGTCCATATCAGCAATAGCCATTTCTTATACAATGCGAACTTTTCAAGTAGATTCTTCCCGGCCGCTGCCCCCACAATGACGGCGGGTGGAAGTATCTGGAGATAATAATGTCCATAGAACCGCCCCCCTGGAAAAACGGCTATCAAGGAAGCCAACAGCCATATACCTATTAGGAGCCCATTTCTTTCAAAAAGACGTTCTTTCTTCTCTCTAAGAAACGACCAAAGAATGATGGGAATCCAGAGCGATGCCCCTTCCAGAAATAGCATGTAGACTGTTTGCTTGAGAAAACGAATTATGAGAGCAGCCCCGTTATCATGGCCAGCCATGTAAAGAAAATTTACTTTTACCATCCAGTACCACACATCGTTCAAACGCCCTAAATGGTAATATCCAATCGTCATAAGTAAAAACGGAAGGGCCAAAGAAAGCAGATAAACAGGAACTATCCTTAGCATTGATAATAGATCTTTCCGAAGTTTGTATATAAAGTATATTGATGTCGCTACTGGGACAATAGCCGCGTGCAATTTTACTAAAACTGCAAGCGCCGCGGCAATACCGCACAAAAAAGAGTAAAATATTTTCTTTCCGGCGCTCTCTGCATTCAATGCCATAATGGCTAATAAAATATGCAATGAAAGAGGCAGATTAAAAATGAGCTCAGCATTCGCGGCAGCAACATCGTTCGGCTTGCCCAAGCTGGCGCAAACCACGTATAACAAGGCAGATATTCCAGCGAGCGGCAAATTTCCCTTAAGTTTTTTTACGATGGCGTAGATGGTAATGGCGGTAAGGGACACAATGATGACGTTCGCGGCATGTGCCACAAAAATAGATCTATAACCTCCAATCAACACAAAAAACGAGTACAGGTAGTAAATGATGGGGGGTTTATGATCTATGATCCCCGAATAAAGCCGACACCCTTCCAGAAGTCTTTGACCTATTGTTGCATAATAGGTCTCGTCAGGGTTATAAAACCCTGTGAAAATCGTCGGAGACCTTAAGATAAGCGTGGAAAGAAAGGTTGTGATAATAAGACGCCGACCCGAAAGATATTTTTTCCAAGAACTTTCCAAGGTCATCCTCCAACGGGCCATTTTTTCTGCATCCACTGCGCGGAATAAAAAGCGCCTAATGCCAGAGCCCAGCCGG
>PCWZ01000020.1:8566-13139 GCA_002796305.1 Deltaproteobacteria bacterium CG11_big_fil_rev_8_21_14_0_20_49_13 | reverse complement strand
ATATCAACTGTCCAGTGATGGCGCAAATAAACTGTCGCTATCCAGAGACTCAACGCAAGGAGCCCTACCACTACCTGTATGACCTTTCCAAGCGGCACCGCATTTCGATATTTTATCGCAAAAAGTAGCGCAACGCTTGAAAGCCCAACATGAAGGCTTGGAAAGCTCGAGCGGTACATCATCGGATTCACGGCATCAAAGCGGCTCTGCATCGAATTATAGAATCCGAAGGCGCCCACTAATTGTGGTGGATCGAACATCTCCGGGATAAAAAAGCGCGGCGGCCCGGCAGGGAACGTGAGATACAGAACATATCCAATACAAAGAGTTAAGACAACCCCCATCGTCAGCGTATGATATTCCCGGTCGCGTCTGCAGGCGTAATAGTACCAGCCAAGCGCAAGAGGCAATATAAGATATGTCGAATAGGTAAAGGCGAAATATTCGGTAAGTATTGGATGCGAGAACTGCTGGATCCATACGGTAGGTTCAACGCCAAAGAGCCAGATATCGGCCCTCATTAAGGCAGCGTCTATCTGATCGGTCCGGATGATACCGGTATATTCACGGAGGTTCTCATAGATAGTGACCAGCGCCACAAGCGGGAACCAGTCTATAACGAATTTCTTAAGCTGTCTCAACGCAAACGGCAAGAACGGCGTAAGGTCCTCCTCCTTATGCCTTGCATGATGGATGAGCGTAGTAGAAAAGTAGATGACGAAGACCGTAGATAGGAGAACCGACCATAGTTTATGGTGGTCTAACTTGAACCGAACGCCGTAGAAGGCGAATATCACGAGCATCAGCAGGAAATAGATGATAAGCAGTGTGTTGTTGGGGCCGATAATAGAAAAGAAGCGTCTTGTAAAATTCATGCCGCGGCATTTTTACGTCTAAACGCCGAAAGTGTCAAATAGATATTGTCAAAAATCGGGCGACCTGTATAATGGATCAAAAACCCGCTGAATAATGAACAAACGTTATCTCTGGACCCTTTTGATCGTTCTTGCGCTCGTCATCTTAAGGATACCCGCGCTTTTACATCCTATCCTTGACGTCGACGAGGCCATCTACGGCCTCTTTGCCAGAATATGGTTCGACGGAGGCATTCCCTATGTCAACTGTGTTGAAACGAAGCCTTTGGGTATCTATCTCTTCTTTGGCTCGATCTTTTCCATATTCGGCAAATGGAACATGATCGCGGTCCATGCCGTTACTATAATCATCGTAGGGATCACATCTTGCGTGCTCTATAAGATATCCGCACTTCTTTATTCGAAAGAGGCCGGGTACTGGGCCGCGCTTCTCTACATAGTCTTTAGCGTCACATACATTCCAAAGGTCTTAGCGACAACGATAGAGCCCATAATGCTTCTCCCAGTCTGTCTGCAGTTTTATTATTGGCTTAAATATGAAAGCAATGAGAATTTGAGTTCGGCATTTTTAAGCGGCATCTTTTTTGCTGCTGCGTGCTGTTTTAAATATCAGGCTGGGATGAATTTGTTTATTCTGCTAGCTTATCTATTATTTATAAGACATAGAATCCCTTTAAAAGCTGCCGGATTGTTCTTTTGCGGAGCAATAATCCCGCCCGCTGTAATGTTCATTTATATTTACATTGCTGGAGCACTGAATGGATTTATATATTGGAACATAATCGGGAACGCCAACTATATATCGCAGGGGTCGGAGAGCCTTCATCTTGTAAACAGAATTGTCACCCGAGTCATTCCTTATGTCGCAAGCACGGCCTTATTATGGAGCCTGTCATTTACTGCGATATTCAAAAAAATTCGATCTCTAGCGGCTAGATCGCAACATAAACATGCATATAACCTCAGACCAACACAGAATGATGAAAGTGAATGGCTCATTATCTTGTGGTTCATATTAAGTTTTGTTCCAGTATCGACCGGTTACAGGTTCTATGGACATTATTTTTTGCTGTTATTACCATCAATGGCCATACTCTCCTCCCGTATTGCTGTTTCAGCCTTCGAGAGATTGTGGCCAAGAAGGCTTATAATTTTCTGGATGCTTCTCCCGGCAATCGGTTTTACTGTTGCCCGTTTTTATATCAGCGACATACATAAGGTTGTAAAGGAAGACAACTTGGACGATTATAAACCGATCGCATCCTATGTTGCATCTCGCACAAATCCGGAAGACAAGATCTTGGCGTGGGGTTACGTCCCTGCTATCTATTGGTATTCACATAGATTGCCGGCTATCCGTTTCTTTTGGAGCGATGTAATCACTGGCCGCGTTCCTGGGCTTAAAGATGAACTTATCGACTCTGACAAATTCATTAACCACGATGCATGGAAGATGTTCTGGGAAGATATAAAAAAGAACAGACCGGTTTATATAATAGACACGGCTCCTTCAGGGCTTCACAATTACAAGAACTATCCTATATCCAGATATCCAGAACTGATGAAATATGTAAATAATAATTACAAAGAAGAGGCTCAGCTTAATGGAACTATTTTCTATCGTCGAATAGATTAAATTGCTTTTTGGGCTTTTTCACTATACATTGCAAAGCAATATGACCATTGACAACATTTACTTATCCATAATTGTCCCAGCATATAACTCGGGAACTTTTATAATAAGATCCCTTGATACAATTGAAAACTTCATTAAGAGCCTCGCATACTCAACTGAACTGATAGTGGTCGATGATGGCAGTACCGACAATACTTTTACGGTCGTTAAAGAATGGATGGATAGGCCAAAAAGCTATTACGCAAGGCTGATCGGCCTCCATAAAAACCTTGGCAAAGGCGGCGGGGTTGCAAAAGGAATACTTGAGGCCAAGGGGAAATATCGTGTGTTCTTAGATGCCGACCTTGCATATGAACCCCCACAGATACTTCGGATCGTTGCTACACTGGAGGATGGCAATGACGTCGCGACCGCCTGCCGTGTTGACGCCGATTCACGCTATACAATAAGCCCTGCATTCTTCCACTATCTTTACACCCGTCATATGGCAAGCAGGCTCATTAACTGGATCCTTCGGCACACCGTAATCCCTCACTGTCGAGACTCTCAAGCCGGCTTGAAGGGTTTCACTGCCGATGCGGCAAAAATGATATTCTCACGTCTTAAAATATTCGGGTTTCCTTTTGATATAGAGGTTCTTTTTCTAGCCGAAAAGATGGGACTTCACTCACGCGAGGTGGCCATCGAACATCGCTATTTTAGTGAGCCAACTACCGTTGTTTTCATGCAGGATGGTGTGAGCATTGGAAGTTCTGTTCTTAAGATATGGTATAATTATCTACTAGGCCGCTACTCGCTTCCTGTTAAAGACGGCAAAAAGAAGCTCATTATCAATGCCGACGACTACGGAATGACGCTCCCTGTAAGCAAGGGGATACTTAGAACGATCGAGGCAGGGACCGTAAGGTCCACAAGCGTAATGACGAACTCGCCCGAATTCGAAGCATCGATGGATGAACTTGCCAGACTGAACCCGCATCCTGAGGTAGGCCTGCATGCAACGCTTACCTGGGGCAGACCTCTTTCCCATCTAAAGGATATCCCGACACTCGTCGATAAGAACGGTCGCTTTCTCTCACGTAACAAATTACTCCTGCGTTCGCTGCTTGGAAAGATCTCGCCTCACGATGTCTATAAAGAGATGCACGCGCAGTGTAAAAGACTTTCAAAGCGTTATCCTGATATCAGCCACATTGACGGACATCATCATGTCCACGTATTCCCGGTCATCCGCAAGGCGACCGAGGCGGTAGCACGCGAGTTCGGTATCAAGTTCGTACGTTCGCCGCGCGAAGGGCTCTGGTCGCCGTGGTATAAGGCGTGTGTACGAAGGCTCATGATCGGCATGCTCTCGTCTTCCAAGCCGACCTACTGGCGGAGCCGCGGTTTCGCGACATCCGATCACTTCGGAGGATATTCCTTGAGCGGCGGAAGCGGACTAAAAAAGAGATGGCTCGGAACGCTCGCGATATTGCCGAACGGCACGACCGAGATAATGGTCCACCCCGGATATTGTTCAGAAAACAAGGATACCTATAACGAAGGAAGAAAAGATGAAGTGGCGGTGCTTACGGATCCGGAAGTGGTTGCAAAGATCGTTCATCCTGTCTGACCGCCGGTCTTTTGGCGGGAGCATGTCGAAGGATAAGCAACTAATTTAGCGACATTTCCACCTGATTCAGGGCATCCTTCACCATGCTGTTTTCTGGATCTTTCTTTAAGATGCGCTTGAAGGTCTCTCTTGCTTTTTTCATCTGGCCGGTGAATTCCAAGGCCTTCCCCTCGCTAAAAGGCATAATTATCGGCAAAAGATCCTGATAACCATCCTCTTCAAGGATGCGGGTCAGGTATATCTCGTTGATCTTGTTGATAGTTTGCCCGGATATCGCGCCTTCCGGAAACGACTTGTTAATTTTTCTTGACCTCTTTTTTGCCATAAGTGTCACACTAAATGGTGCCTAAGGGATAAAAAGTCAAGCCTCAAAAAGAGAATTTCTGGGACACTCGCTTAAGGGCACCTCTATAAACCCATTGTTATGTCATTGCGAGGAGCGTCCAGCGA
>PCWZ01000020.1:2680-8529 GCA_002796305.1 Deltaproteobacteria bacterium CG11_big_fil_rev_8_21_14_0_20_49_13 | reverse complement strand
GACGAAGCAATCTCCATAAATCAAGTGTTTGCGGGAGATTGCCGCGCCCCTTCGGGGCTCGCAATGACAGAGTGAGTAGTTTATAGAGGTGCCCTTAAGTGTGTATCCCCGGAAGAGATTAGCTTGTCGCAGTAATCAATTATCTGGCGGACGTATTTTCGTTTTTCAAGGTAGCTTCCGGGATAGAAGCTTCTCTTGAATCCGTAGATGATCATATCTTTCAATTTGGGAACGGGAATGCTGAAGGTTTCGACCGCTTTCAGTATCTCATCTGTCACGGTCGTGTTGGAAACGAGCCTGTTGTCGGTGCAGAGCGTGACCGAAAGGCGCTCTTCCATCATCTTCTTGAACGGATGATCTTTCAGGTCCCTGAAACGGGGCGTTGTTTGCATGTTGGAAGTAAGGCAGACCTCTATTGTGATACGTCTGTCGTTGACGAACTTTGCAAGCGACCTTGTATACTTTTCGTTCTCGACCTTTGTTGGCAGTCCCACCATTGAGCTATCGAATATATATGTACCGTGGCCGAGCCTGTCGGCATAAAGGTCCGTCACCGCCTGAAATATTGATGGCGGGCCATATGCTTCTCCTGCGTGTATCGTCTTTTGCATGAAGTTCTTATGTGCAAATTGAGCGGCCTTTTTATAATCCTCGGCCGGATATCCCACCTCTTCTCCCGCTAGGTCGAAACCCACAATCGGAATTCCCAGCTCGTCGCGAGTTTTTACCATGGCACGCACAAGTTCCATCGCCGCAAGGCTGTAGGCCTCTTCTTTTGGAGAATATTCGTGGGCCTCAAGGAAATTCTTGTAATAGTAGGAAAAGTTCTTCCTGAACATGCGAAGCGCCGAACCAATTATGCCGTAGGCGAACGGCGGCTCTTTGCCTTCTTTGATCTCCTTCTTGGAATTTATCTCCTTGGCGGCGCGCTCAAGACCCTTGTTCACCGATGAAAGTATCTGTTCTATGGAAAGGTTCGGGCTCACATGAAGCTGGGGAGCAAAGCGTGGCTCGATGTAGCGAACGCCCTCGGCAAAATTATCCATGGCGAGCTCATAGGCAATGCGTTCGAGCGCCTCTTCGGTCTGCATCACCGCACAGGTGAACGCGAAACCCTTAAGATATTCGCCGAGGCTTTCGTATTTGTCCTTAAAGACCTGCTTTCTTAAGCCCTCTTCCGTATATGAAGGGAGTGTTATCTTATACTTTTTGGCAAGCTCTATGAGGGTTGGTATCCTTAAAGAGCCGTCCAAATGAACATGCAGGTCCGTTTTGGGGAGCTTCTTTATTACATTTGCTAGGTTTGCTTTCATGGCGGGGCAATTTATCAGCAAGCATCGCCAATTGTCCACCAGAAAGTTTGACAGTTGGGGGTAAATCATTTAGAAATGTGCGCATGCATATAAGAGAAAAGACAGGCTCGCTTTTCGTGGTAGGTTTTGACGGCGTTAAAATGCCCGACGAGCTCGAAGCTCTCATTAAAGAGCGGCATATAGGCGGAGTTATCATCTTTAAGAGGAACGTAAGGTCCAGGAGCCAGATCAAAGAGCTTTTATCTTCGATACGCGAATGCGCCGGCAAACGTCCGTTCATAATATCCGTCGACCACGAAGGCGGCCGAGTATTCAGGCTCCCCGAACCGTTCACGAACGTGGGCCCCATGGCCGACGTGAAAGCGCCGGTAGACGCATACCACATTGGCACCCTCATGGCCGGCGAGCTCAAAGATGTAGGCTTTAACGTTAATTTTGCGCCGGTCCTCGACATCAACACCAACATTAAGAATCCCGTGATAGGCGACCGCGCCTTTTCGAACGATCCGCGCGTGGTGGCAAAACTCGGCTCGGAGCTGATACGCGGGCTTCAGGAAAACGGCGTTGTCGCCTGCGGCAAACATTTCCCCGGGCACGGCGACACCTCGCTTGACTCGCACTTTGACTTCCCCACCCTTCCGCACACGCTCGGGCGACTTGAGGCCATCGAACTTGTTCCCTTTAAAGCGGCGATAGGCGCCGGTCTTAGATCGATAATGACCGCTCACGTCGTTTACGAAGGAATAGACAAAGAATATCCGGCCACACTTTCACCAACCATAATAAATAAACTTCTGCGTCACGAGCTTGGATATAAAGGGGTGGTCTTTTCCGACGACCTTCAGATGAGCGCCATCGCCAAAAAGTGGCCCCTCCCTGAAGCGTGCATAAAGACGCTTCAGGCCGGATGTGACATCTGCCTCATCTGTAATGACCCCTCTGCTCAGAAAACGGCCGTCGAAGATGTCATTAAAGCGGTCGAAACCGGACGCCTCCATGAAAGTGTCATCACCCACGCCTATCGCAGGCTGTCTCTCCTATTTTAGTTCAGTTCGCACGCTCATCCTGAGCCTGTCGAAGGATCAGGGATTCAACGAATTATTTTCCACCCGTTCTCTGTAACTACTCACCCAAATTCTACAGCTCCGTAAAACAAGATTTCACTTTTGAGGATAAGATTGCCAACTGTGGGAGTTGTGCATATCCCACACACCAGCCCGCAAGGATCTGGCGTGTGTGGGATGTGGGTAACTCGTCGTCATATGAAGGAGAAAAATTACCCACATCCTTGGCCATTTTTTTTGCGTCTTCAAAATCCTCTCCTTGAGTTGTACAACCAGGAAGTGATGGTACATGAGCAATGTAGCCACCGTCCTCTGACGGCTCGAATATTACCGTATATTTGTAGATTTTTTTGTTTTTTTGTGCATGATGTGAACACCTCCTGAACCATCGTTTTTGCAACAATGGGTCTTTTGATCGGATCGTATTATAAATTACTGAGTAACTGCTGTTTCTGTTGCTGCCTTTACCGGCTCTTCGGTCTCCACCGTTTCCTCATCGCCGGCGACATATTTTTTCTCTTCGATGCGTGCGGCACGGCCGGAGAGCTCACGAATGTAATAGAGCTTGGCGCGTCTCACGGCACCCTTTTGCTTGATATCGATACGCTCGATCATGGGTGAGTTCACCAGGAACACGCGCTCAACTCCAACACCGTAAGACACCTTTCTCACCGTAAAGCTCTCGTTTATGGAGCTGCCTTTACGGGAAATAACGACGCCCTCGAACGCCTGAACGCGCTCTTTTTCGCCTTCTTTCACCCTGCTCATGACGCAGACGGTATCGCCCGCCCTGAAGTGAGGAACGCCTTTTTTCAACTGGCGCTTGTTGATCTCTGTCATTATGTTCATAATATTTCCTTTTTTACTTTTTAAGCAGGTCCGGCCTGCGTTCTTTTGTGCGCCGAAGCGATTCTTCAAGGCGCCACTTGTCTATTTCCTTATGGTTACCCGAAAGCAGAACTTCCGGTACCTTCAAACCTTTATACTCGGGAGGCCTCGTATACTGCGGGTACTCCAAAAGTCCGTTAGCGAACGTTTCACTTGCAAGCGATTCGGCGTTTCCGAGCACTCCGGGCAACAACCTGACCACCGCGTCGCTAACCGCCATTGCCGGTATCTCTCCGCCGGTGACGATAAAATCGCCCACCGAAATCTCCCTATCAACGAACAGTTCAATGAACCTTTCATCGACGCCTTCGTAGCGGCCGCATATAAGGATCATCTGATCCAGCAGAGCCAGATCATGGGCGACCTTTTGTTCGAACTTCTCGCCCTGTGCCGCCATCAGTATCACTTCGCTGCGACCTTCTATCCTTGGCACCTCAGAGAGCGCGTCGGCCAGAACATCGGCCTTCATCACCATCCCGGCGCCTCCGCCGTACGGCGTGTCATCTACGGTATGGTGAGCATCTTTAGCGGATGCCCTGATATCGTGGATGACGACCGCCACCTTCCCCGAGTCGCGAGCCCTTTTTAATATGCTTGCGGCAAAAACGCCTTCGAGCATAGAGGGGAAAATGGTCAATATGTCAATTCTCATTCTTTAATTCATTCACGTGGGGGCTCGATAATTTCAAGGACCGAGCGCTTTTTCAGCTTTGCCGATGCGGCGCCGATGATCGTACGGAGAGAGCGGGCTGTTCTGCCTTCTTTTCCGATGATCTTCCCAAGGTCTTCTTTGCTGACCTTGAGCTCGAACACTGTCGTCTGTTCGCCTTCGATCTCGGACACTACGACCTGGTCCGGATTGTCAACGAGCGCCTGCGCGATGTCTTCTACGAGTTTCTTCAGGTTAGCCATGTGAGCCTCCTTATATTAATTGAGACATTGTCTGCGACAAACGGGCCCCGGTCTTTTTCCAATACGCAAAACGCTCTTTATTTATTATGAGCTTTGCTTCTGTCTTACGGGGGTCATAAGAGCCCAGAACTTCGATGCATTTTCCGGTGACCGGTCTCCTGTCATCGGCAACAACGACCCTGTAATGAGGGTGGTTTTTCATTCCCGTACGCGATAATCTGATACAAACTGCCATTTTAAAACCTCCGTTAATAAGTTAGCAACTTTATAACCGTTTTTATAAGGTGTGGCTTTCTATAGGATTTTATATGGTTTTGTCAAGTGAAGAGCTTAAAATGACGAGAGTTTTTTAACAACGCGGTCGATCTGCCAGCTAGGTGTCGAAGAACCGGCAGTCACCCCTATCTTATCGAAGCTTCCGAAATCATTAGCTTTTAGTTCTAATTCCGTCTCAATATGAAAGGTGGGCGTCCCTATTTCGCGGGAGATCTGGGCAAGCTTTGTGGTATTGGCGCTGTTATATCCGCCCACAACGACCATCGCATCGACCTCTTTTGCGAGAGCTCTAACCTCTTCCTGACGTTCTGTAGTAGAGGAACAGATCGTATTGAAAATGACCGCTTTTGGATATTTCTCTTTGATGAAATTAACGAGTTCCTCGAACTTGTCCTCTTTTTGAGTGCTCTGTGCAACAACACAAACATCGTTCCAGTCCTTGGGAAGATCTTCTATCTCCTTGTGCGAAGATACCGCTATCCCTTTTCCTTCGGCATAACCGATGAGCGCCTGCACCTCGGGATGTTCCGGGTTCCCTATGATGATCGAATGATAGCCCTTTCTTACATGTTTGCGCACAAGCCCCTGAATAATACCAACGTCGGGACATGTCGCATCGTTTATCTTGGCGCCGGTTTTTCTCAAACAGTCGCGTTCGTCGGGACAAAGCCCGTGCGTTCTGATGAAAACAGTTCCGGAAATGTTCTCTGGAATATTATCCAGAACGTCAACGCCTTCGTCTTCGAGCATCTTTACCGCTTGAGGATTGTGAATGAGGGGACCGTATGTATAGACCTTCTCGTCCCTATCTTTTGTTCTTATCTTTTCTATCACCTTGTCGAAGGCGCGGCTGACCCCCCAGCAAAAACCGGCAGACATGGCAACGAGCACTGTTTTCATTCCTTATCGACCCCTTTTGCTATCTTGTCCAAGATGCCGTTCACAAAGGAGCCACTCTCTTCCGTGCCGTAGAGCTTTGCTATTTCAATGGCCTCATTAAGAGTGACACGAACCGGGATGTCGGGGCAGAAAAGAAGTTCATATATGGAGAGTCTTAGAACGTTCCTGTCAACGACGGACATTCTTCCTATCTTCCAGTTGGAAGAGCAGTCGCTTATCTTTTTGTCTATCTCTGCGAGTTTTTCCGCGGTGCCCTTGAGAAGAAGCTCCGCAAAGGAGCGCGATTCTTCGACCACATTTTCCTGTGCCGACCAGAAATACAAAAGAGCATCCCCGGCAGAGGCCTTAGAAAGGTCAACTGCGTACATCATCTGTAGCGCGAATTCGCGAGCTTTGCGTCTGTCACCCATAGTCAGTTTGGTCTGTTTGGCCCGTTTGGCCCGTTTAGTCGGTTAACTGGAACAAGGGTACCTCTAAAAACATCCGTTCATGGTGA
>PCWZ01000020.1:0-2668 GCA_002796305.1 Deltaproteobacteria bacterium CG11_big_fil_rev_8_21_14_0_20_49_13 | reverse complement strand
GTCGAACCATGAAAATTGCAACACGTTGATTTATAACGGTTCATCCTTCGACAGGCTCAGGACGAACGAGCAATTTACGGGTTTTTAGAGGTGCCCATAACTGACTAAACTGGCTTAACTGGCTAAACTTTATTCAATACATTTATCGTTTCAATGAGCGCAAGGGCTGCCTCTTCTCCCTTGTTTCCCTGTTTTGTTCCTGCACGTTCTATGGCCTGTTCCAGATTGTCGGCCGTAATCACTCCGAATGCCGCGGGAACTCCCGTATCAAGATTTACATGCGCAACGCCCTTTGCAACCTCGCCTGCAATGTAGTCGAAATGAGGGGTGCCTCCTCTTATCACCGCTCCTAGGCAAAGAATGCCGTCGAATTTTTTGCTGCGTGCGAGTTTTTGGGCCGCCAGCGGTATCTCGAACGAACCGGGAACCTTAAGAATTGTGAGGTCCTTTTCGTCGCCGCCGCCGCGAACAAATGCGCTCACCGCTCCCGAAAGAAGCCTGTCCGATATCATGCTGTTAAAGCGGCCGACGACCACCGCTATCTTCAAGCCCTTCGATTCATATGTGCCTTCGAGTATCTTTGTCATATTCCCTCCATGGCCAGCAATGCCAGCAAGGCTGGCAAGGCCAGCAAAGTTATTTATACCTTCTCAAGTAAATGGCCCAACTTTTCCCTTTTGGTCTTCAAATAAAATTCGTTGCTCTTGGTGGGGGCTATTTCAATAGGTACCCTCTCCACCATTTCAAGGCCGTAACCTTCAAGACCCACTATCTTCTTGGGATTGTTCGTAAGAAGCTTTAATTTTGTGATTCCTAAGTCACGTAATATCTGGGCGCCGATGCCGTATTCGCGAAGGTCCGCAGAAAAGCCGAGCTTTTCGTTCGCCTCTACAGTATCCAGGCCCTCATCCTGAAGCGCGTAAGCCCTGATCTTGTTGAGTAGCCCGATACCTCGGCCTTCCTGTCTGATATAAAGGAGTACGCCTCGGCCTTCCTCTTCTATCATTTGAAGCGCACGTTCTAGCTGGCTACCGCAGTCGCAGCGGCTGCTGTGAAAGACGTCTCCTGTGAGGCATTCCGAATGGACCCTTACAAGCAGCGGCTCGTTCACATCGATCTCGCCCTTTATCAGCGCAATGTGAGTCCTATCGTCCGAATCGTTCTCGAACGCCACTATCTTATAGTTATCGCCAACTCCCAAGGGAAGCTTTGCCTCCACAACGCGTCTCACCAGAAGTTCGTTCCTCATCCTGTAGCGTATGATGTCCGCTATAGACACGATATTGAGCTCATGTTCGGCCGCGAACTTTTTAAGCTCCGGCATCCTTGCCATTGTGCCGTCTTCGCTCATTATTTCACAGATAACGGCGGCGTTTTTCATGCCGGACAACCTTGCAAGGTCCACACTCCCTTCGGTCTGGCCGGTCCTTACGAGCACTCCGCCGTTCTTCGCCAAAAGCGGGAATATGTGGCCGGGCCTGACAAAATCTTCCGGTCTTGCGTCATCTTTAATGGAGGAAAGTATCGTGTGTGAGCGGTCATGAGCCGAAATGCCGGTCGTGGTCCCATCTTTAGCGTCGATAGATATCGTAAAACCGGTGTGAAAACGCGAGGTGTTATCGTTCACCATTGGAGGAAGGTCCAGCTTCTTGGTATATTCCTCTGTGAGCGCCAGGCAGACAAGTCCTCGCCCGCGCTTTGCCATAAAATTTATGGCCCCGGGGGTCGCCTTTTCTGCGGCAATGGCCAGATCACCTTCGTTCTCCCTATCCTCGTCATCTACAAGGATGACCATGCGTCCCGCCTTAAAATCCTCTATCGCTTTCAAAACCGCTTCGCTCATAATTTAGAACCCGTTCTGTCTCAAGAATTCCCCGGTAATATTTGAATGTTCATAATACTCCGAGGCGTCGACATGCGTCAGTTTCTCTACATATTTTCCTATTATGTCAACTTCTAAGTTAACAAGATCGCCCGCCTTTATATATTTGAAGGTCGTCGCCTCTATCGTGTGTGGGATGAGGAATATCTTGAAACTATCTTTACCGGCATCTGCCGCGGTTAGGCTGACCCCGTTTATGGCCACAGAACCCCTCTTAATAATGTAACGGGAGAGCTTAGGCGACAACTCAAGTGTTACCTCGACTCCCTTGTCGAACTTATTGATATTAGATATCTTGCCTACACCGTCAACATGCCCCTGAACCAGATGACCGCCTAGTCGCCCGCCCATTTGCATGGGCCTTTCTACGTTCACATGATCGCCTGCCGAGAGGTCGCCAAGCGTTGTCACTTTTAAGGTCTCAAGGCCGATATCGGCCAAAAACGTGTTCCCCAGACGCGACGTAACGGTCAAACAAACACCGTTTATTGCGACAGAATCGCCTATTTTAAGATCGTTGCCGGGGATCTCGGCCATGACCTCTAAAGAGGCGTGGTCTGACCTCTTTTCAACTGTTTTAACGCGTCCTATGGACTCGATTATGCCTGTGAACATAGTTTAATGGGGTCCCTATACCTAGCAGTATTGCGCCATCCGGTCAATTAACAAAAAAGCCCGGGAGGCGTTTTTTAACCTGCCGGGCTTTTGGTTATAACTTGAGGGCACCTCTAAAAACCTCCGTTCATGGTGAGCTTGTCGAACCATGAAAATTGCAACACGTTGATT
>PCWZ01000019.1 GCA_002796305.1 Deltaproteobacteria bacterium CG11_big_fil_rev_8_21_14_0_20_49_13 | reverse complement strand
AATGCATTCATCATTTTTTACTTACCCAAGAATGTTATGAGCTACTCAGCATAAATGTCCCGCAAATGACCCACTCATATCCGCGAAGAGCCTGTTAAATTAAGTGTGTATTGCGCGGTTACAAGGAGGATGATTCGCCGGATCTGAGTATGTGGACCCGTTCGCCTAGGTCGCGCTCGATTGCAACTCGTGAGAGCCATTCGAGCGGTTCGGCAAGTTTTTCGGCTGAAAGCCTGAAGGAACCGAAATGAACAGGGACCATGTTCTTGGCGCCGAGGTCAAGGAACGCCTCCAGCGCCTCGACCGGGCTCATGTGGCGTTTTTTCATGAACCATAACGGAGAATAACCGGCGATCGGGAGCAGGGCTATGTCAATTGCCGCATCACCGTTATAAAGATTCCCGATCTCTTTAAAATGGGGGCCGTATGCCGTGTCTCCGGCGAAGAAGACCCGTAACTCGTGACTCGTGACTTGTGAATTGTCTTTAGGGAATGTCATTATATAACCGTTGCACCTGCGGTATCGTAGTCCGCTCCATATAAAGCCGACATGTCTTGCCTCGGTGGCGGTAATCTCGACACCGTCTGGAAGTTTGTGGGTGGCATAGTGGTTAACTTCAATTACCGGGTTCCTTATGAACTGCGAGAGATATTTGCCAAGGCCTACCGGAACAAAAACGGGGACCGAACCTTTGATATAACGGAAACTGTTGATGTTCAAATGGTCCTTGTGGGCATGGCTTATCACCACGGCAGAGAGCTCGGGAAGTTTACCGGGGTCGTAGTTGAGCGGCTCTTTTCTTTTAAAACAGAGCACGTGGCTACTGAAGTTTGGATCGGTTAGAACCGCTTTCCCGCCTGACTCTGCGAGTGTTGTGGCATGTCCGATATAGGTAATTGTAATCATTGACATATCCCTACCAAATTGTTACGCACACTGCAATTGTTCTTTTACATAATGTCCATTTCGCGACGTTAAAGGTATCAGCTCAGAGAATATGGGGTATCTGTCTCGGGTCCGGCGTTTCGCTCAGACGCCGCGAAACGCCTGCAGCCTCGGACGCCGCATCTATCATATGGCTTAGAAAGCGGTGTCCTCAGATGCCCCTCGACAGACACCCCATCTCCTCTTCGCAAGAATCTTTAATGACGACTTCATTTGAAGGGGCAGGCGGGGTATGAGAGCGATATCACGGAAGGCGTGGCAACCAACAGCCACTTAAATAAATGCCACGCCTGGGCGCTAAGGTGCCGGCTTCGCGCCTGCCCGCCGTGGTTTAGTGGCGGGGCGTTTGAGCGAAGACGGACACCGGTCGCTCGAATACCCTGCATGCCCCTGAAAAGGTCGCATATTGGACATTATGGCAAGTTGAAAAAAATATGGGATTTTTCAGACCTACAAGCGCTGAGATTCATTTAGGGGCCCTCAAACACAATTACGAGCAGTTGCGTAAGGCGCTTCCTCCGTCCGTCCGCATCATGGGGATGGTCAAGGCCGACGCCTACGGCCACGGTGCGGTAGAGGTGAGCAGGGTCCTTTCGGATCTGGGCGTTGCCTCGCTTGGCGTTGCAACTGTGGAAGAGGGGATAGAGCTCCGAGAATCTGCCGTTTCGACCCCCATCATGGTCCTTGGCGGTCTTATGGGTATCGGTACCGCCGCCGCAGGAATGATGGTCGGCGCGGATCTTACGCCTGCGGTCCATTCTGTCGAGGTGCTGGAATTCCTGGAGGCCACGGCCAGGGCGGCCGGCAAGAGAATAGGCATTCATTTAAAGATAGATACAGGCATGACCCGCCTGGGCGTTATACCAAGCGCGCTCCCGCACTTTTTGAATCGGCTTAAAAGCTGTTCGTCCTTAAGGCTCGACGGCGTCATGACCCATTTTGCCGATGCCGAAGATCATGAGTACACGAACCTGCAGATGGATAAATTCAAGGAGTGCGTCCATCAGGTGGAATCAGGACTCGGCGCCATTCCTATCTGGCATATTGCTAACAGCATGGCGGTGGTTGAAAAGGAATATTTTACGAACGCCACAGCCGGTGAACACTGGGTCAGAACGGGGGTGGCTCTCTACGGAGCAGGGGCAAAGCATGTGGTTGATGAGCTTCACACAAGGCCGGTAATGATGCTTAAAAGTAAAGTGGTGATGATAAAGTCCGTTCCCGCAGGGACAAAGATAAGTTACGGTTGCACTTTCGAAACCAAAAGACAATCTCGCATCGGCATCATCCCCATAGGCTATGCAGATGGCTATCCCTGGGCGCTTTCTAATAAGGCCCAAACGCTTGTTCGCGGAAAGAGGGTGACGGTCGTGGGTCGCGTCACAATGGATATGACGATGATAGATCTGACCGACCTTTCAGAATCACACGTAAATGACGAGGTCGTTCTCATGGGAACGCAGTCCGGTGCCAAGGTAACCTGCGAAGAGGTGGCCGAGTGGGCTGGCACCGTTCCCTATGAGATAATGTGCGGCATCTCAAAAAGGATGCCAAGGATGTATATAAGTGCGTAAGAGTTGAAGTGCGTAAGTGTATAAGTGAGGGAGTCGTTTAGATGGAAAGAATCGTTTCATTCATAGAGCCTATTGTTGAACCGTTCGGAGCGGCCATTTACCAGATCATCCACTCTTTGGGGCGCTGGTGTACTTTTACGTTCGACATGTTAAAGTGGCTCCCCAAAAAACCTTACAGAATTGCGAACCTCATCCGCCAGATGGAAAGTATCGGTGTGAGGTCGACCCCCATCATACTTTTGACCGGTCTTTTTGTCGGCGCGGTCTTTTCGCTACAGACCGGAAAGGCCTTTGCGCTCTTTAACGCCGAGTCGCTCGTTGGGGCGACAATCGGGCTTTCGCTCTCGCGTGAGATAGCCCCCGTCTTCACGGCGCTCATGGTAACTGCCCGGGCCTGTTCGGCAATGGCGGCAGAACTTGGTACTATGAAAGTCACGGAGCAGATAGATGCCCTTGAGACGATGGCGGTCAATCCTCTTCACTTCCTTGTATGCCCTCGGGTAGTTGCCACAACTCTGATGACGCCGCTTCTCACGGCTATTTTCGTTTTCATAGGGATGGTCGGCGCGTGGATCGTTGGTGTCCATCTTTTGGAGATCCCGCACTCCGCATTCTTTGAGAGGCTCTATCATTATGTCGATGTCAGGGATTTTATAGGAGGCCTCATTAAGGCCGGGGTCTTCGGCTTTCTGATATCGATCATCAGCTGTTACAACGGTTTTATGACAAAGGGAGGCGCGAAAGGTGTGGGTAACGCAACCACGCGAGCGGTCGTTGTCTCTTCGGTGGTGGTCCTCGTCACCGACTATTTCCTTACCACATGGATACTTGAATATTTCGGAAGGGGAACAGTCTAAGATGATAAAACTGGTCAACGTACATAAGAAGTTCGGCGGACAGAAGGTCTTGGACGGCGTTACGCTCGATATCCCGAAAGGCAAGATAACGGTCGTTATAGGTGCCAGCGGTGTCGGCAAATCGGTCCTTCTAAAACATATGATAGGTCTTTTAAAACCTGATTCCGGTAAGGTCTTTGTGGACGGAATTGACCTTTCGAATCTTTCGCCCGTGCAACTTGTGAACATAAGAAAGAAGTTCGGTATGCTCTTTCAGGGGGCGGCCCTCCTTGATTCGCTTAATGTCTTTGACAACGTTGCCTTTCCGCTCGTCGAGCACAAAAAACTTTCCCCGTCGGAGATCAAACGAATAGTTCACGAAAAACTGGAACTTGTGGGGCTTAAAAATATCGACCACAAGATGCCTTCTGAACTCTCAGGCGGTATGAGAAAGAGGGTGGGGCTTGCGCGCGCCATAATCCTGCAACCGGAGACCATGTTATATGACGAGCCAACCACAGGGCTAGACCCAATTATGACTGATTCTGTTGACAATTTGATACTAGACATGCAACAAAAGCTGAAAATCACTTCGGTGGTCATAAGCCACGATATTGCTTCGGCTTTTACTGTGGCGGATCAGATAGCGATGCTTCACGAAGGAAAGATAGTTGAGGCGGGACCACCGCAAAGGCTTAAAGAGAGCCGTGACCCCTTTGTCAGAAAGTTCATTGGAGTATAAAAGAACACGTTATGAACATAAGTTCTGAAGCAAGAGTTGGAATATTCGCGCTTGTTGCTCTTTTCCTCATCGGTTTTATCACGGTAAAGGTCGGAAGCCGCTCTTTTATTTTTTCCAGCGGTTACGAGATCAAGCTTACAATAGATAGCGCCATCGGGATCAGGCCAAAGACACCTGTCGAGATAGCGGGCATCAAGATAGGAAAGGTAAAGGATATAGAGCTCGTCGATTCCAGGATGGCGATGCTTACCTTAAAGATAGACGGCGACGTCTCTCTTCCGCCCGATTCAAAGGCGATGGTCAGGGCCAAGGGCTTCTTGGGCGATGTGGTGGTTGAGATCATTCCGGGTTATTCTCCTCTGGTGCCGCTTAAAAATGGCAGTGACATTGAATACGCGGGTCAATCAGGCGACGTGAACATACTCCTCACCCAGTTCAATTCCATAGCAGGCGACGTCAAGGCCGTTTCAAGCTCGCTGAAGGAGATGATCGCAGGGGACCAGACGTCACCCATGTGGCACATAGTAAAGAACCTCGAGGCGTTCACCAAGACCCTTGCCGACAACCAGGGGAATTTTAACAAGGTCTCCGATAATTTGGCGGCGCTCACAGAGTCGCTTAGCGGGACCATAGTGCAGAGCAGGGAAAACGTTGAAGAATCCATACAGAGAATATCTTCCATCACCAAAAAGATAGACGAAGGGAAGGGGACGGTAGGAAAACTTATTAACGACGATACAACAGTCGTCAAGCTCAACGAAGCCGTCGATAACTTGAACGGTGTGCTGGGCGGGCTTAAGAGCATGCAGACCGAGATCGGCTTTCACACGGAATACCTTGCCAATTCAGAACAGTTCAGGAACGACGTCAATCTGACCTTGAGGCCAAAGCCGGACAAGGCGTTTATATTAGACTTCATCACCCAGCAAAATCCGGACCCTTCATTTTCTACGCAGACCACGAACGTAACGGTAAACGGCACTACTACGCAATACACAACGAACACGCAGTCGGTGAACCACGATGCGTTCAAGATCTCGGCCCAGATAGCCAAGTCGTTCTACGACTTCACGGTGCGCGGCGGTATAGTTGAATCGAGCGGCGGCGTCGGCCTTGATTATAACAAGGGGCCGGTCGGCGCCAGTTTCACCGCATACAATTTCCAGACCGATTTCGACCAGAAACCGCATTTGAGATTAGGCACCCAGTTAAACCTTACAAAGAACATATATGTGCTGGGCGGAGCCGATAACATGATAGCCCCGCAGAACAGGCCCGACTGGTTCTTCGGCGCCGGTATAAGACTCCCCGATGAGGATATCAAGAGCCTCTTTGGCGTTGCAGGTTCGTCGGTCATCAAGAGATAAAAATATGCCCAAAATAACTAGAGTGCTGATAAGCCTTTCGGACAAGAAAGGGGTCGTGGAATTCGCCAAGGTGCTTCAAAGGCACGGTGTAGAGATACTTTCCACCGGCGGCACGGCCAGGGCCCTTCGCGATGCAAAGGTCCCTGTTGTGGACGTCTCTGAATATACCGGTTCTCCGGAGATACTCGACGGGCGACTTAAGACGCTTCACCCGAAGATACACGGCGGTCTTCTTGGCATGCGCGACAGCAAAAAGCATAAAGAAGAAATGGCCGCGAATGACATCAAGCCTATCGACATGGTCATCGTAAATCTCTATCCCTTCGAGGCAACGATCGCCAAGGCAGATTGCACACTTGAGCACGCCATTGAGAATATAGATATCGGCGGGCCCACAATGCTTCGCGCGGCGGCAAAGAACTGGCGGGACGTTGCGGTGGTCACCGACCCTTCCGACTACTCGCTCATCGTCGCGGAGATGGAGTCGCACGAAGGCTCTGTTTCAAAAGAACTCTGTTTTAAGCTTGCGCAGAAGGTGTTTGCCCTGACCGCTCGATACGATGCGGCAATATGTAATTATCTGAACGCGGTATCGGGGGATGAAAAACTTCGCTTCCCAACGACCATTGCAATGACGTTCGAAAAGGTTCAGGAGCTACGGTACGGCGAGAATCCACATCAGAAGGCGGCTTTCTACAAATGCCCGAACCTTCCTAAGGATGTGCCATGTGTGGCCAACGGATACCAGCTTCAAGGTAAAGAACTTTCACATAACAACATAATGGACGCCGATGCGGCGCTTGGGATAGTGAGAGAATTCTCACACGAAACGGCCGCCGTGGTCATTAAGCACACGAACCCGTGCGGTATGGCGGTGTCGAAAGTTTCCCTTGCAGACGCCTTCGTGAAGGCCCGCGACTGTGACGCGGTGAGCGCGTTCGGAGGAATAGTAGCGCTCACAAGGCCGGTAGACGCCGACACAGCGCATGCAATAGGCGACACCTTCTTCGAGGTGATAGCGGCTCCGGGATTTAGCCCAGAGGCGCTCGAAATATTGAAGGCAAAGAAAAATTTAAGGCTCTTGGAGATACCAAGCCTTTCTCATTTTACGCTAACCGGCAACGGAAGCGCCACGAACCATCTCCGCAAAGTGGTTGGCGGACTTCTGGTCTCGGACACCGACAATTCCACAGAACATGCCAAGGACGCGAAGATAGTCACTAAGCGCAGGCCCACGGCGGAAGAGCTCGAGGCGCTCGATGTCGGCTGGAAGCTTGTGAAGCACGTGAAGTCCAACGCCATAGTCATCGCCGCGCAGGATCGCCTGCTCGGCGCCGGCGGCGGACAGACCTCGCGCATTGATTCGGTGAAGATAGCCACGGCCAAGATGTTCGAACTCTACGGCGAAAGATTAAAAGAACAGAAACTTCGCATATTGGCCTCTGATGCCTTCTTTCCCTTCAGGGATGGGGTCGACCTTTCGGTCAAGGCAGGGGTTACCGCCATCATCCAGCCGGGCGGCTCCATTCGTGACGATGAGGTCATTAAAGCAGTCGACGACTATGGGCTTGCCATGATCTTCACCGGCTTCCGTCATTTCCGGCACTAGAGAATACCTATGATTCAACAGGCAAAGGACGCGCTTCGGCAATTTTGGGGGTACGATAATTTTCTCCCCTTGCAAAAGGAGGCCATCGAGTCCGTCTGTTCTAACAGGGATTCGGTAGTTGTCCTACCCACAGGCGGCGGAAAATCGATCTGTTTTCAGGTCCCCGCCATTATCATGAACGGTCTTGCTGTTGTGGTTTCGCCTCTGATATCCTTGATGAAAGATCAGGTGGACGGGCTCCTTGAGAACGGCATCTCCGCGGCGCGCTTGGATAGTACGCTGTCACCCAAAGAGCGTGGTCAGGTCTTTGACCAAATAAAGAACGGAAAACTTAATCTCCTCTATCTTTCACCCGAACGAATCGTTTTGGATGATTTTCTCGAGATATTGAACAGCGTGAAACTTTCGTTCATAGCGATCGACGAGGCCCACTGCGTCAGTATGTGGGGCCACGATTTCAGGCCGGAGTACCGCCAGCTCGGTATGCTCAAGGCCAAATTCCCCGGCATCGCGCTACATGCATATACCGCAACTGCAACGGGCCATGTCAGGGACGATATATCCAGACAGCTCCGGCTGAGCGACCCTAACTTTCTGGTCGGCTCGTTCGACCGTCCGAACCTTATCTATAAATCCGTGCCAAGAACGAACAGGCTCCTGCAGGTGTGCGAAGTGCTGGACAAACATAAGGGGGAGACCGGGATAATCTACTGCATCAGGCGCAAGGACGTGGAGAGTATGTGTAGCAAGCTAAGCAGTAAGGGCTACAGGGTACTGCCTTATCACGCCGGCATGCGAGATGAAGATAGAAAAAGAAATCAGGACGCGTTTATCAAGGAAAAGTGCGACACGATAGTCGCCACCGTTGCTTTTGGCATGGGAATAGACAAATCCAATGTTCGCTATGTGATCCATGCCGGGATGCCTAAATCATTGGAGCATTATCAGCAGGAGAGCGGCCGCGCCGGCCGCGATGGATTGGAAGCCGATTGCGTTCTCTTATATTCCGGCGCCGATTACGGGATCTGGAAGAGCATTCTTGGAGATATGGAACCGGCGATCCAGGAGGTGGCTCTTAACAAATTGAATGACATGTACGGTTATTGCACAGGCATAGGTTGCCGGCACAGGACCATCCTTAAGTATTTCGGACAGGACCTCAAAAAAGATAATTGTGAGGCATGCGATGTATGTTTTGGTGATATCGATCTTGTAGAAGAACCTCTTGTCGATGCGCAAAAGATACTATCGTGCGTCGCCCGCTTAAATGGAAAATTTGGCGCCGATTATACAACTTCCGTGCTTATGGGTTCCAAAGATGCGCGGATCATGCAGAACGGCCACGACTCGCTAAGCACGTACGGGTTGATGTCGCAACACACAAAGAGCATCGTTCGGGACTGGATAGAACAGCTGGTTACCCAAGGGTATCTGGAAAGATCGGAGGAGTATAAGGTCTTGGGAGTGACAAAGAGCGGCTGGCTGGCGATGAAGGGCAGGGAGATCCCGCGCCTTTTAAAGCCGGCAAAGAAGCTGCCGGAGGAGAAAAAAGTCTCGAAGGCCGCCAGAGATTCATGGGAAGGCGTCGATGAGAGGCTCTTTGAGGCGCTTCGGAATCAGCGGCGCGCGCTTGCGGATAAGAAGGGGATACCGGCGTACCTCGTTTTCAGCGATGCCACACTGCGCGACATGGCAAGAAAAAGGCCGGCCACCAAAAATGAGCTACTCAGCGTGAACGGGGTAGGCGAAACAAAGCTGGCACAATACGGCGCAAATTTTCTGGCGGTCATTAATGGAAGCGAGCAGACTACCCACTGATATAGTATTTCAACTTTTTATTCGTACGAAGTGCGAAATAAAAAGTTAGAAAATACTGATACCGGGTCTTCGCGGATATGAGTGGGTCATTTACGGGATAAGGTGACGGGAAGAGGCGGTCAGACATGAATCATCTGTTAATGAGTTAAACAAGAAAGTTGTTTCTTTCTGCGGTTCTAAAAAAAAGAAAAGCTAGTAGTAGGGGCTGTGGAGCTTGTGGCAAAGTCGACTTTTCCACAAATCCATAGCCCATATCGATTTTTCAATCTTCCGCCACGAGTTGGCTACTTTCAGGTAACAGCGCGTGGTAAAAGAAAGTTACCCACACCACCCACACGCCAGATCCCTTCGGGCCTGGTGTTGGTGGCATGGATAACTTTCTTCGAAAAATCTGAGGGAGTAGGGTGGCCACCGGGTATAATATTGAACTTCCATCTCCTTGACAAGCCGGCCACCTTGCTATAGCGTCCCGAAAACTTTATGGGCACCTCTATAAACTACTCACGCTGTCATTGCGAGCCCCGAAGGGGCGCGGCAATCCCCCATAAATACTTGATTTATGGAGATTGCTTCGTCGCTGGACGCTCCTCGCAATGACATAACAATGGGTTTATAGAGGTGCCCTTATAAGATTCATGGCATATAGATAAAGCGGCGAGCCAATAGGCTATGCCAGTGGTGAGCCGAGGGGTTTGGGGGAAAACGGCTTCTGAGCCGGTCGCCCCCCCATCAGAATAGGAGATTGGAACATGTCCGACCAGTATATTGAGCAAAGAAAAGAGAAGGTGAAGGGACTCCGCGATAAGGGCCTTAACCCTTATCCAAACGGAATATATCCCGGTAACACCGCACAGGAACTAAACAATCTTTACGGAGAGAAGACAAAAGAAGAGCTTGAGACCTCTAAAACACCCGACCGTTCGGTCTCCGGAAGGATCATGGCCATTCGGTTGTTCGGCAAGGCAGGTTTTATAAAGGTTCAGGACAGGAGCGGAACGTTCCAGATTTTTGTCGAAAAAAACTCTCTTTCCCCGGAAGATTACGAACTGTTCAAGAACTTCTTTGAAGTGGGGGATATAGGCTGGTTCTCCGGACACATCTTTCGCACAAGGACGAACGAGCTTACCATTCACGCAACAACGCTAAAGCTCGTCACCAAGTCGACAAGGCTTCTTCCAGAAAAATGGCACGGACTTACCGACATTGAGCAGCGTTACCGCCAGCGTTATGTCGACCTTATAGTCAATCCCAAGGTGCGCGAGACCTTCGTTAAGAGGTCGCAGATAATCCGCTCAATTCGCGATTTTTTTGTGGCCCGCGACTTTTTAGAGGTCGAAACGCCGATGATGCATCCCATCCCCGGCGGCGCCATGGCAAAGCCGTTTGTCACCCATCACAACACCCTCGATATGGACCTTTATCTGCGCGTTGCCCCGGAGCTTTATTTGAAAAGACTCGTCGTGGGAGGCATGGAGCGCGTATTTGAGGTCAACCGAAACTTTAGAAACGAAGGCATCTCCATCCAGCACAACCCGGAGTTCACGATGCTCGAGTTCTACATGGCCTACGCCACATATGAGGATCTTATTAAACTTACCGAAGAGCTCATCGGTAGCGTTGCAAAGAGCGTTTGCGGATCGCAGCGCATCACCTATCAGGGGACAGAGATAAGCTTCGAGCCTCCGTTCGCAAGGTTCTCTATGACGGATGCCGTTCTGAAGATCGGCAAAGTTCCGCCCGAGGTCCTGACCGACAGAGAAGCGGCGCTGAAATTTGCCGAGACCCACGGGGTCAAACTTAAAAAGCTCGACGAAGGTGTGGGCGCAATAACCGAAGAAATATTCGAAATAATGGTCGAAGATAAATTGATCCAGCCAACGTTCATTACAGACTATCCAACGGAGATATCCCCGCTTTCCAGAAGGAACGAAGAGAACCCTGACGTTGTCGACAGGTTCGAACTCTTCTGCTTCGGCCGTGAGATAGCCAACGCCTTCTCCGAACTAAACGACCCGGAAGATCAGGCGGGACGCTTCCGCGCTCAGGCCCAGCTCAAATCGCGCGGGAACGACGAGGCTATGTACTTCGATGAGGATTATATCAACGCGCTCGAGTACGGCATGCCGCCAACGGCCGGAGAAGGCATTGGCATCGACCGGCTGGTGATGTTACTTACCGACTCCTCATCCATCAGGGACGTGATATTGTTCCCAACATTAAGACCGGAAGCGAAATAATATGGGTGTCTCTTCTTTTATCGCAAGAAGATATTTCTTCGGGCGCAAGAGGATGTTCGCCTCTTTCTTGAGCGCCGTTGCGGTGCTGGGTGTGACCCTGGGCGTCTTTTCGCTGGTCGTTGTGATGTCGGTGATGCTCGGATTCTCAAACGACCTTCAGAAGAAACTTATAGGCTTCAACGCGCACGTGGTTGTTGAAGGCGATGCGAAGGTCGATTCGCCCCTGATAGAGAACAAGGCGTCTATCATAGAAGGTGAGGGGATAATCGAAGTTGTCGGGACCAACGGCGAGGTCTCGCAGGGCGTCAAGATCCGCGGCATGGATGACGCCGACCTTCCCAAATTGAAAGATGTCTCTTTCTTCTACGGTGTTAACTCAGACACTAACGCGCCCCTCGACTTCGCTCGGGGCAGGCTTAAGAACTTAAGCACCGTTATTATCGGTAACGAACTCGCCGCCCAACTAGGCGTCCATCCCGATTACAACGATAAGATAGACCTGATAGTTCCTATTGGAAAAGTGGGGCCGACAGGGGAACTTATTCCTTCACGAAAAGGTTTTGATGTCACGGGAATGTTCAAATCCGGCTATTTTGAGAACGACAGCAAGACTGTGATCATTTCTAAAGAAGATGCAAGAAGGCTCCTGGGCGACAGGGGAATAGTTGCCCTCCATATTTGGCTAAAAGATATAGGTAACGCCGCTTCTTTTGCGAACGAGCTTCGTGCGTCTGATCCGGAGCTTAATGTTTACACATGGCAGGAAGGGAACAAGAAACTTTTCGCCGCGTTAAAGCTCGAACGCATCGCAATGTCTGTTCTTCTTCTCTTGATAATTGCCATTGCGACGATCGCCATAATCAGCGTCGTCTTCATGTACGTTTATCTAAGGCGAAAAGACATTGCGATACTCGCATCTATCGGGGCTCCGCCGGGCGAGATACGCGCCATATTCATAAGGATCGGGGCCATTATAGGCACCATAGGAACCTCATTGGGACTAATTTTGGGGGTGACGTTGGTCATTTACATAAAAAGGCATAACCTGCCGCTACCCGATTCATACTATCTGGACCATCTGCCGGTCATCATTTCGTGGCCGTTCCTTACGTCCGTTGCAGTGGCGGGGGTATTGCTATCAATAATAGCGGCCTATTATCCTTCAAGTGAAGCTGTGAAACTAAAGCCGCAGGAACTTTTGCGTTACGAATAGGTGAACATGTTCTATATTTTAAAGAAATATCTGTTCATGAAAGACACGCCGAGGTCGCTCAAGGTCTCGGCGCTCATAACGACCCTTGGTATCGCCTTCGCCACGGCCACGCTTGTTATCGCTTTGTCGGTTGCCGCCGGTTTTGAGAGCTCATATAAACGATCGATCCTCGATTTTAACGCTCATATAATAATGCTAAAGGACGGCGGCGAGATACGTGATTATCAGAACGTCGCTTTTGAGCTGGAGCAGTTCGAAGGCGTCAAGAGCGCGCTACCGTTCGTTTACCGCGAATCGATGGCCGTCTCAAAAGGGATCGTAAAGGGCGTTGTGATAAAGGGGTTGGATATCGAGAGGCTTTCAAAGACCTCCAACCTCAAACTTGAAGAGATAGGTTCGAACGCCCCTCCGCGTGAACGACCAAACGCTATAATGCTTGGCAGGGCCCTTGCTGAAAAACTTCACATCAAAGATCCTTCCGCTATAAATCTTCTAACCGGCAAGAACAGGTTTGAAAAGGTTGAGGTGGGCGGTACCTTCGAATCGGGTCTTTATGACTATGACTCCCAGTTCGCGTTTATGCCGATGTTCGAGGTCCAAAAACTCTTCGACATGGCCGACGAGGCGACAGGTGTTGAGATAAAGCTTGGCGATCCCGGCGACGCAAAGGTCATGGCAGACCTTCTTGAAGAAGAGTTTCCATATCCATACTCTTTCACAACGTGGGAGTCGATGAACAAGCCGATCTTTGAAGCGGTGAGACTTGAAAAGATAATGTTCGCCATAATAGTCGGTACCTTAGTCCTTGTGGGGATGTTCAACATCATCGGCACCCTTGTTCTGCGAATAATCTACAAGGTGAAGGATATTTCGACCATGTCGGCACTTGGAATGAGGCGCTCTTTTATAAGAGTTCTATTTACTTTTCATGGAGTTGTGCTAGGAAGCGTTGGGTCTTTATTGGGGGTCTTTATTGGGGGCTTTTTAACTTGGCTCATAGGTAGTTTTAAGATCATTCATATAGAGCCGGAGATATATTTCCTTTCAAGCCTTCCCGTAAAGCTCGAATTTCCCGTTGTCGGGATCATAGTTGCGGCGACAGTTGCGGTCTCTTTTGTGGTATCTCTCATCGCCTCAACAGGAATAACAAGGTTGAACTTAATAGAAGGATTGAGGACCTGACCATTATGTTTAGAACGGCCGGACTGTCAAAAAAATACGATGAAGGCGGCAAAAGCGTAGCCGTTCTTAACGGTCTTGATTTTCTTTGCGAGGCGGGCGAATTTGTCGGGGTGTTCGGCGCTTCCGGCGCCGGAAAGTCGACCCTTCTCCACATGCTCGGAGGCCTCGACAAACCTACGGACGGCAAGGTCTATTTCAATAACGAAAATATCTATTCAAAGGGGAACAAAGAACTGGCGGCGTTTCGCAATAAAAAGATAGGTTTCGTCTTTCAGTTCTATCATCTGCTTCCTGAGTTCACGGCGCTTGAAAATGTCATGTTGCCGTGTCTTATCGCCGGCATTTCAAAAAAGAAGGCCCTAGAACTTGCAAGCGAAGCCATAGGCCATGTCGGCATGGAAGGGCGTGTTAAGCACAGGCCTAACCAGCTCTCCGGCGGCGAGCAACAGCGAGTTGCCGTTGCGCGGGCCATCGTTATGAGGCCGGAATTCATTCTTGCGGATGAACCTACCGGTAATCTGGATGAAGAGACCGGAATTAAAGTATTTTCTTGTCTTGAGGCATTGAATCGTGGGATGAAAACGGGCATCATAATGGTGACGCATAATCCCGATCTGTTAAAACGAATCCCCAAGAAGTTTGAACTCAGAAATGGAACTTTACATGCGGCGTGACATAAAACATTTAATTTTAACCTTTGCCTTTGCATTCTTATTTTTGAACGTGACCGTTGGTACGGCGTTCGCTGCAGGTACGGTCACGGCTATCAATGTAAAAGGCAACTTTTCCGTCACCCCAGAAACCATTCTTGCGACCATCAAGACCAAAAGGGGGATGCAATATTCCAGAGACAGACTTCAGGAAGATGTAAAGTCCCTTTGGGCGCTTGGCCAGTTCAGGGATATTATCATTGATAGATCGGATATGGGCGGCGGAATTGTTCTTACGATAATCGTTGTTGAAAAGCCCATCATTACAAAGGTGGATTTCAAGGGTAACAAAAAGCTCAAGAACGACGACCTTGAAAAAGAAGTGACTATAAGGAACTACAGGCCTCTCAATGGAAAGGATCTGGCGGAATCTATCACCAAGATGCGCGAGGCCTATGCCAAAAAGAACTACTATCTTGTAAATATCGATTATCGTATCACGCCTACGCAAGGCAACGAAGCCGAGCTCACCTTCGATATCAATGAACACGATCAGGCGATAGTTCGCAAGGTGGAGTTCATAGGTAATCACGCGTATAGAGATAAAGAGCTAAGAGGCAAGATAAAGACCAAGGAAAAAACGTCCCTCTCATGGATGACGGGGGGCGGTAAATATAAGGAAGATCAGCTCGAGCAGGATGTGATGATGCTCACGTTCTTCTACCTGCAGAACGGTTATATAAAGATAAAGGTCGATAGCCCCAAGGTGGCCATCAGCAAGGACAGGCGTTACATATTCATCACCTTCTACGTGGAAGAGGGGAAGCAGTACAAGATAGACGATATACAGGTTGAGGGAGATGTTCTTACCACGCCGGAACAGCTAAAATCCATCCTCTCCGTAGAGAAGGGCACGGTCTACAACCAGCGGACGGTCGAGGAGGATATGATGAAGCTCATCAGCTTCTACGGCGAGTCCGGTTATGCATTCGTCAACGTCCGCCCCGATACCGATCCCAACGACGAGACCCTCACAACCCCTCTTATCTTCAGGATAGAGAAGGGGAACCGGATAATGGTCGAAAGGATCAATATAAACGGTAACACGACCACCCGCGACAAGGTAATAAGACGCGAGATGCTCGTTAAAGAGAGCGACATATACAATACGCGCCTCATAGAGGAGAGCAAACAGCGTCTTCAGCAACTCGGCTTCTTTGAAGAGGTCAACTTTGCGACCCCGCGCGGTAGCACAGATGATAAACTGGTCCTTAATATCACGGTTAAAGAAAAGCCGACCGGAACTTTCAACGTTGGCGCCGGATTCTCGACCGCAGAGAATTTCATCATATCGGCATCCATCGCCAAGGAGAACTTTTTCGGCTACGGTATCGGCGGCCAGCTCTCTGCGGAACTTTCGGGAAAACGTCAGCAGTTCATGCTGGATTACCGCGACCCATATTTTCTGGACACGCAGTGGATGCTCTCTGCAAGCGTTTATCGAACACTTTACAGATACGACGATTTCGCCAGAAAGTCCTACGGCGGTTCATTCTCTATCGGTCACAGGATATTCGAACATTCGTCCGTCAGCCTTGGATATCAGCTTGAAAGCGTAAGGGTCGATGATTTCAGTTACATCGTTCCGGCATTCTTTAAAGAGGATGCGAGCGGCGTTACCTCGGAGGCTATCCTGACCGTTGCCAGAGATACGCGTGACAACAGGATTTTCCCGACCAAGGGTATGTATCACATGATCGAGAGCGAGGTCTCCGGAAGCAAGCTGGGCGGAGACAACGACTTCTATCGTATCAGCGGCAACTCAAGGTTCTATTATCCGCTATTCTGGGGGATCGTTGCAAAGGCCAATGCCAAGATAGGCTATGTTGAGAGCCTCAACAACGGTCCGGTCCCTCTGTTTGAACGTTATTTCACCGGCGGTGTCTATTCATTGCGCGGATTCATGCCGAGGTCAATAGGCCCTAAATTGCAGATACCAAGCTCACCCTCGGGCACCGACAGCGAATTCGTTTATGGTGGAAACAAACTCCTGCTTTTCAACGGAGAGCTTGAGTTCCCCATATATATGCCGGCCGGCATAAGATGGGTCTTTTTCCTCGATGCGGGTAACGCCTTTGCCGAGCAACAGAATTATTCCCTGACGAACATCCGCACAGATTGGGGTTTGGGACTTCGCTGGAACTCTCCAATTGGCCCTTTACGCTTTGAATGGGGTATTCCGTTCTCAAGACAGCCGGGTGAGGACCCTGTAGTATTTAACTTTACAATTGGCTCGCTATTTTGATAAGAAGATGGTTCAAAAGCGGTTCAGAATGGTAAAATTTAAAATGAGAGTTAAGCGGCGAGACATCCGGCTTTGCCGGTGGTGAGCCGAGGGGATTGGGGGGCGTCGAGCGTTCTCGACGGCCGTTCCCCCATCAGAATAGGAGAACAAGTATGAAAAAAGCAGTAGCGGTAGTTATGGTCGCTTTAATGGTGGTATTGGCCGCCAAGGTTGTTCGTGCAGCCGATGCACCCGCATCGAAGTTCGGCTATGTCGATTTCCAGCGCGCCCTTAACGAGGTTGAGGAAGGCAAAAAGGCAAAGGCATCGCTCAAGAGCGAGTTCGACCAAAAGCAAAAACAGTTAGATGCCGTCCAGAACGAGCTTCAGGCAATGAAGACTGATCTCGATAAGCAGAGGCTCATTCTTTCGGCCGATGCGTTGAAGGAAAAAGAAGAAAATTATCGTAAAAAGTTCATGGAACTCCAGCAAAAACTGGCCACTTATAAAGAAGATCTTGGCATGAAAGAGGCCAAGCTTACATCCGGTATCCTGGCCGTGATCTACAAGATAGTGGACGACATCGGTCAGAAAGAGCATTACACGATGATCCTGGAAAAATCACAGCAGGTGGTCCTTTATTCTCCGGCCGACGCCGATCTTACGTCAAGGGTCATCAGGGAATACAACGGAATGGATAAGGGGAAGAAAGATTCTATTATAAAGAGCATGAGTGCGCAGATGCCGGCCGCTCCAAAGACAAAATAGTTATAATGTCCGACCGAAAATTATTAGAGATCTTAGTTTGCCCGCAGTGCAAGGGCAGCCTTGTGTCCGTTGAGGGAGGGGCCGCCCTTGCCTGTAAGGTATGTCAATTGAAGTACTCGGTAAGAGACGGTATCCCGGTTATGTTAATAGATGAAGCGTCCGGCCTCAAAGGTGGGAGCAAGCCCGCAGGTCTTGGTTCAACTTCGGGCTCGACGGCCAACGTTGCCACCTTTAATGTGGTTGCCGGCCCCAATAAAGGGCTTAGTTTTCATCTTGAGCGCTCCACGTGCAAGGTCTTGGGAAGGGCGATCAACGACCCCAACAAGACGGCAATGTTCAACGTTGATGTTTCTCTTTCTCTGGATGAAGGGACCAAGGGGCTCATTCAACACTACGTATCAAGACAGTTCAAAGACCCAAAGGACACATCCAACGAGACCGGTTCTTTCAAAAGGACGTCCGATGTCATACTTGACGACGTCTCGATATCAAGGCTTCATGCAATGCTTTTCTTTGGGGAGTCGGGTGTTGGAATTCTTGATCTTGTCAGCAAAAACGGTACATATGTGAACGGCGAAGAGGTAGAATCACGTCTCTTAAAGCGCGGTGACGCCGTTGAATTCGGTGAAACCAAGGTAGTATTCGAAGGATGAACACAATAAGCGACGAATCTGGCTTTGCCAGTTCGAAGCG